>JAZUBD010000377.1:0-4745 GCA_045638305.1 Lachnospiraceae bacterium | reverse complement strand
GGTTCCGCAGAACAGATAGGCATGGGAAAGGCGGGACGATTTCACCTGATTGCGTAATGTAGTCACAATCGGCACCTGTCCCTTTACCTCATCAAATGTATCCGGTCGGAATTTTCGATATAACGCAGTGTACGACATAATATCCTTCCTATCTATAACGTCCATATGCAACTTTCCGTTTTACACTACATACGGTCCGCTTACTGATTTCCTCACCAAAAGAGGCAGAAGAGCAACATCCCTTCTGCCTCCGTATTGTATTTTATCACATTTTAAAGAAAATAACAACCGTGGTTTCCTTAATCGCAAAAATATGTTATACTATTTGCGTACAAAAACAATCCGCAAAAATCAGGAGAGAAGATACTATGTTTCGTATGTGGTGTAAACTTTGGAAAAACAATCATTTAGTAAAAGATATGGTGGTGGAAAACGACGATCCGGAATTAAATCGCACAAAAAAAATCTTTGCTGCCATTGACACGGTTTGTTATGAATTCGATTTATCCAAACCGATTTGGCTGGATTCCACGGTTGCGGATTTTAAAAAGCATGACCGCACCCGGTTCTATCAGGACAATTTTGTAGACAAGATAGACTTTGACTATTTGGAGATTCATGTAATTGAGGAGGATTAACAAATTTTCTTCTCAAAATCTTTTGAAAATAATCACACATAAAAGCCGACATCCCTTCCCGGATGCCGGCTTTTTAGCACTTTTGCATCTTATCTTCTTATACTCTCTTTTCTACTTCAACAGTTTCCCAAGCAAGCCCATCAGTCCGCCTGCATTGCTATCGGAATCCTTCTTTGCAGCCTTCTTTTTCTTCTTCCCGGTAGAAGTACTTGAGGTTGAAGCTGTATTCGTAGATGTGAGACCGGATAATAAAGAACCCACATCCACATTATCCAAAAGATTGCCCAAAAGCGCGCCTACGCCGGACTCCTTCTCCTCATCCTCGTCCGCCTGCTTTCCTAAAAGACTCATAAGGAGCGGAGCGATTGCGGCTAAAATCTGTCCGATTTTCGCTACGGACACACCGGTCTTCTTTGACACGGCCTTGGTCAGACTATCCTTATCGGAACCGAGCAAATGTCCGACAATCTTTGCACCGTCGCCCAGGTCTACATTGCCGAGGAATCCTGCCAAATTGCCGGTGTCATCCTTCGCATGCTGTGCCAGTGCATCGGCAAAACCCTTTGCGGTACCGGCGTCCTTTGCCTGTCCGTTTGCACCGGAAAGCAAAGCCGGAAGAGCCTCGGTCAATACACTATTTACCTCGCCCTTGGATGCACCCGTAACGTTACTCAATCCCTTAATACTGTCTGAACTTAATAATGTACTTGTAAGCTTCTTTAAATCCATACCAAACCTCCGTTATCTCCCCGTAGGGAATCTTTTGTTCCTATGATTTCATTATGAGACAGAATCAAAAATAAGTCAAGAAAATCGACAAAATAGTTCTAAAGTCTTGCCCTTTTTCAGCCGATATATTTTTTAATGAAGTGTATAATAGCGTCCGGGACAAAATATTACAAAGGAGTGTTATATTATGGCAGAGACAAAGAAAAAGAAAAAAGTCGTTTCCGCATCTACCGGCAAGGAGGTTACCGGTTCCCGCAAGAAAGCAACGGTGAAAAAGCAGGCAGCTCCGGTAGGTAACGCCACCGGACTTCGCGTAGGCGCAGTTATCCTCTGGTTATTAGCAATCGGCTTTGAGGTTGCGGCAGTACTTATGTTATTCGGCAAGATTAACCTCACCTTCATGCCGACCTTATACCAGATCATTATTGCACTGGTTCTTGACCTTGTATGTGTTATCATCGGTTCCCAGCTTTGGAAGAAGGCAAACCACATCAAGCCGGCAAGTGAAAAGAACAAAACGTTGTTCTGGCTTTGGAACAACATGGGCGTTATCGTATGTGCCTTTGCATTTATCCCGTTTGTTATTTTAGCTTTGACCAATAAGAACACCGATAAGAAGACCAAGACAATCGCTACCGTAGTCGCTGTTATCGCTTTCTTAATCGGCAGTTTGGCAAGCGTTGACTGGAATCCGGTATCCGAAGAACAGCAACAGGCAGCAATGCAGACCATCGAAGGAAATGTGGTATGGAGCCCGTTCGGTAAGGTATACCACATCGACGAAGACTGTCATTCCCTCAATCAGACCGAGACTCTGACGGAAGGTACCGTAGAGCAGGCAATCGCAGAAGGACGTACCCGTCTCTGTGCATACTGCGCTAAGAGAAACGACGTAAACGGCGTTGTTACCGACCAGAACGTAGACGAGATTGAGGAAGAAGTTGTAGACGAAACCACAGAAGAATAAAATTTAATAAATTTTATTTAAGCGGAAGGTTCCCGAGAACCTTCCGCTTTTTCTGTTTTAATAAGGGCTGACGCAAGAAAGCGCGACATCCCTTCCCTTCATGCCTTGCGATTCGGAGTGTATAAAAAGGTTGTATGGGCTAAAAGGAAAGTTCTGTTTTGCTTTTCCCGAAGGGGCGCGTCTTTAGCGCAGTCGAAATCGCCTCTTACCGATTCTAAGTCTCGAAGCCACACCTGAGAGACGTTTAGAATCGGTTAGAGGAAGTTTGACGGAGCGTTGCGCTCAGCAAAACAGAACTTTCCTTTTAGCCCATACAACCGCTTAACAACCCAGACTCGCAAGGCAGACATAAGAAAGGGCCGCCCCTTTTACGGGACAGCCCTCTGACATTCTTCAAAGACCGTGCGCCTCGCTTTGAACGCTCGTCACAATCGTTACCTTGACAGTTAACTCGGCTCCGGCAACCTTACGGCACACGGAAGGTTTCGCTTAGTGCTGCTCCATTCCTGACCTGACACGGTTCACGAATTTCCGTTGCGCAAGACCAAAACGTCAACATCACTTATCAAAGCCGGCATCGCAACAAAGCGCCCGAGGCAAAGGATCACCCCTGCTGTAGCGGATTGCAGGTACAGGGCACCGCTAACTCCCCGGCTGCACGGTATTCTCAGTATACTTACTTTTTGCCGTGATGTCAAGGGCGTAATTTGGAAATTTCCGAACACATATCGAAACCTCCAAAGGTTGCTATTGCATCTCAGCCTCCTCTTCTCCCGGAAAAATGACATGCATCCCAGAATAATCACATCCTTCCAGATATTCCTTTGGAATCGCCGCCATATGAAAGAAACCGCCCATCACCTGCGTCTGTGCATCCCCTCGTGCCGAATGGCTTTTCTTGTCATTTCTCAATAAAACCGAATCCGGTCTTATCTCCACTCTATTCACATGGTAATAATAACCTCCGGAGGAGACCTCATCATAGCACAATACAAAGGTATAGTCGTCTATCGAATACTGCTCAATCATCTCTTTACACTTACTCGAAAATTCACATATCCCATAATTCTCTATCGCGTACTCCAATTGCTCCCTCGTCTCAATCACAATATGATATGTTTTTGGAATCCCATAGCCATGCAAATAACCGCATTCATAGCTATGAATATATACTTCGTCCTCTGTATATACCTTCACATTTTCTTCCGATTGTTTACAGCCTCCCAGACTTACCATACATAATGCAAGCAAACACAGATACCATCTCCCTCGTTTCATAAGCTACCTCCTCTCATATACTCTACAGAAATACCGATTCATGAGTTTCCTATATCAGTACCGTCCGTGCATCTCCCGTCAGTGGGTTCCTTGTCTCATAATCAAACAGTACAAATACCGACTGCTTTCCCGGATTCAACCCGTTTCCGATTACCTCCTCCGGTTCTCCCTGCCGTCTCCGGGACGACATCTCCCATACCGGATAAGTAAACGGCTCCAAATGGGTCATCCGCGCCAGTTGCTTGGAATCATATGCCACGTACTCCGGCAAATAGGTCCGCGTCTCTTCCTCTTTCCGGTAAAAATCCCTCACCACTTCCTTATAAGACGTAAGATCCTTTGCAAAGTCCGGTCGGCTCTTTACATTTTCCCGCAGGTATAAATCATAGGTCAAAAGCTCCCGGTACACCGCCTCATGCGACCGGTCTTTCTCACAAGCAAAAACAAGCAATGCCTGATACCGGTAGTTCCTGGACGGACTGCTTATAAAGTAACCCTTTTCCTCGTAAAACTCCGCCAATGCCTCATACATACGAAACGCCGACGAAAACGCCTGTTCCAAAAAACGCAACGTATGTACAAACTGATTGCTGTTGTAATAAAGCTCCACCATCTCCTCAATCCGTTTTAACCGAAGCACCTCCGCAAAGGACAGCCATTTCGTATACAGCACCTCGTAAGGAGGCTTGTCCGTATAACAAATGCCGAATTCTTCTGCCCGCGTATGCATCTCCGAGCCCTTTAGCACCTTTAAAAAGCCCAACTGCAGCTGCTCCGGGCGCATCCCATACACCCTGTCAAAGGACCGGCCGAAACTTTCATAATCTTCAAAGGGAAGCCCCGCAATCAAATCCAAATGCTGATGTACGTTATTTCCGGCATTAATCCGTGCCACAATACGCTCCAGCCTGTCCACATCCATACCCCGATGAATGACAGCAAGCGTCTCCGGATTCACGGACTGCACGCCGATTTCCAGCTGTACCAGCCCCGGACGCATCCGGGAAAGAAGCGCCAGCTCCTCCTCGTTCAACAAATCCGCGGAAATCTCAAAGTGAAAATTCGTCACACCGTTATCGTTTTCTAAAATATAGTTCCAAATCTCTGTGGCATGGACGTGATTGCAGTTAAAG
>JAZUBD010000376.1:0-3612 GCA_045638305.1 Lachnospiraceae bacterium | reverse complement strand
GAGGGCTACGATGTGAACGCCTTTCATTTCCTGTTTAAGCGTAATTACAAGGAAAAACTGCCGGAGCTTTTGGAACGTTTTTTAAACGAGATTTATGTGCGGAAAGCCATTGTGATTCAGGATCATGATACGGTAGTGCGACTGAATTTTGCGGAGATTTACTACGTGGAATCGGATAACCGGAATACGGCCATTCATACGGCGGTTTCTTCTTATCAGGAGAAGAGTTCCATCCGGAATTTTGCAAAGCAGCTGCCGGAGGAATTGTTTATCGAGGCGTATCATTCGTTGTATATCAATATCGACCATATCCGCAAGGTAAACATGGATACGGTGGTGTTGGATAACGATAAGGAGTTGCCGGTGAGCCGGAGAAAGCGGAAGGCACTGATGACTGCGGTGATGAGGAGGATACGGAGCCGATGAAGCGAAAAAGACAGTTTTATTTCTTCCTTGCGCTGCTGTTTCCGGTGATGTTGTTTTTAAACGGGGTGCTGTTTTATTCCATGAAATGCACCGGTGAATATATGCAGTCGGAAAATGTGTGGGGCGTAAAACAGTCCATCCGGGTGGGCGATTACGCCAGACAAAAGCAGATTATCAGCAATTTGCCGGAGGATGCCGGTGAAGCGGTGATGGCGGTGGATGAGATTATTACTTATCTGGAACTGAGCGATGCGAAGGTAAATGATGTATATGCGAAATATATGGAGGCTTTGCTGGGACGTCCGTGGCTTCCGGTGCCGACTGACCCGGAGGACAATGAGCTGATTCCCGAGGCTATGGTTACCATGGGGATTTCTTCCACAGATATGGAGAACTACAAAAAGGTAAAGGAATGCGTGGAAAATGTGGCCGGATATGGGGAGTATGCCGCCGGTGTGGCGGAAAATGCAGGTGTGATTGCGGATTCTCTGTACTCGATTTACGACGATGCATGGCTGTTAAAGAATCTGGCCCGGTGCCAAAAGGATTACTACGGATTGGAGTTTTTACGGCTTACACCGGAGCTTGATAACGCGTATGAACTGGTGATTGATTATCATGCAACAGATGTGTTTGCATTTCTGTTTGCACTGGCAGTCACCTTTTTGTTCTGCCGGTATATCCGGGGGGATTCTTTTGGAGAAATTCAGAATGTAAGACGGACCACGGTGGTGATGCTGGCGGTGATGGTGTTTGGGCTCATCGGGTTTTATGGAGTCAATTTTGTTATTGCCCATAGGGTATACGGCTTGCCTTCCCTGGGAACACCGTTACAGTCTCTGGAAAACTTTTATGTGTGTCCGTATCAGATTACGGTGGGAGGCTTTACGGCGCTGTACATCGGGATTAAGGTGATTATCCAATTGCTGGTTCTGGGGATTTGTATTCTGGCCTATACCGCACGGAAGAAAGTTCTTGCTTGTGGGGTTACGCTGGTGTTCTTTGTTTTTGAGTTTATCCGGCATTTTGATATGCCGGAGCAGAATGCGGCGGGGGTGTTCGGAGAAATCAATTTGTTTTCCGGATTTACTCCGGAACGGTTCTATAACCGTTATCTGAATCTGAACGTGGCAGGGCTGATGCTGCCGCGCCTGCAGACCTTTCTGACGGTGTTTTTCGTGGCATTTCTCGTGGTGGCGGTACTTGTGTACCGGCGCTTCGGCAGATGGCACAAGACCTCGAGACAGGAGGCAATGAACGTATACTTTGGGGAAATCGACAAGCGGTATCAGGAAACAAGAATGCTGTGGCATGACTTTAACAATCATCTGCTGGCCATAAAGGCACTGTACGAAAACGGTCACGAGGCCCAGGCAGCAAAGTATATCGATGACTTGTCGGAGCAAAGCTATGCAAGACTGCTTCCGGCAAAGAGCGGTTCCGATACGCTGGATCTGCTACTGTTTAAAAAGCACCAACAGGCAGGCGAAATGGGTGTGACGGTCCGCTTTAAAATGGGCTACAGTCTGGCGGGGCTTGCCATTACGGACTATGATATGTGCAGTCTGTTCGGAAACATTCTGGACAACGCCGTTGAAGCGGTACGTAAGGTGAAGGCGGCGGATGCAGAGGTGGTGCTGCGGGTAGAACGGCAGAACAGTATGCTGTATATCTGTTGCGAAAACCCATATGAGGGTGAACTGATGAAGCAGGACGGGGAGTTAAAAACAACAAAAAAAGACGCGGCAAAGCACGGCATCGGCTTGTCATCGGTGAAGCATATTTGTAAGAAATACAACGGTAGTCTGGAGGTGGAAACCGCAGACAACATTTTCCGTGTATCCGTTCTTCTGAATGTGTAACCACTTGTGCACGGATAACAACCACTTCTGCGGAGGTGGTTGTTTTTTCTTTTTTTTCGTTTTAAGATACAATTGAGAAGGTAGAAAAGGAGGGTGTATGGTTATGAAGAAACTACTGTTTACGGTGTTGCTTTTGCTCTGTGTGACAGGCTGTGTGGGGTGTAAGAAAGAGAAGGATGTAAAGGAAGAAGAACATGTAATCACTTCTGAGGATTATGAGAGAGGAAATACCACATCTATATTGCAGACGCCGATCCTGGTTACGGATATGGGGCATTATTATTACAGTGAAATGTACGGAGGCTGGCGGTATTACGATGTGGAAACCGGACAGGAGATGTACCTTTGCAATAAGCCGGAGTGTAAACACGACGGAAATGCATTTTGTGTAGCTACCAACTCGAAATACCGGTACGAGCGGTTTACCATGTACAACGAAATGATTTATGCAACTGCGGTGGAAACCACGGACACCCAGTACTTATATAAACTGATTGCTATTGCTTTGGATGGGTCGGAGCTGACAGAGGTCGCTACCTATATGATGACAGAGCGAATGGGGCAGATACCGGATAAAAACAGTATAAAGAAGAATCTTTGTATTCATCGGAACAAAGCCCTAATTCCCATGACTGCCTTGGGACAAGACGGTTTGGCTGACAGCAGGGTCTACGGAACGGCATTGCTTGATTTGGATACAAAAGAGGTGGAGTATTTGGATGAAGAGCCCCTTGGAAAGGATAATCCGACGGTTTCCAATATTACCGGCTATGGGGATTACATTTATTATTACAGACGGGAAGGAAAGAAAAATGTTCTGCACAGACGGAATATCCGGGATAACACGGATGAGAGCTACAAGCTGTTGGCGGGATTTGACGGACGCTATGCAGTATTAGACGAGAACACCGTAGTCTATTTGCGGTTACGGGAACGTGCCTATTCTTTGTGTGTTCATAACAGTGTCACAGGAGAAAATGTGGAGCGAGATCCGTATGTAAGAACTGTACATGTTACTACATTACCGGATGGAACAAAGAGAGAAGAGAAAGACCCGTATATGATAACCGAAATTGCCACAGACGGGACTTATCTGTATGTGGAGCATGTTGCGGTCCATAGCAGCAGTCATGAAGGGGATGGACAAAACAGAAAGAGATGGTTACAGGCGGATGTGAGAGTATTGGATTATGACTTCAATGAAATTGCCCTTGTGAATATGACGGACAGTAAGTTTCCGGAGGGACTGCCGATGATGGCGTGGAATCACGGACATGGAGGAAGTGTCATGGGGGGCTATATTCAAAGTCGGAGGCCAAGCGGT
>JAZUBD010000375.1:0-6040 GCA_045638305.1 Lachnospiraceae bacterium | reverse complement strand
GTATCCTTCTTGTAGTCACGGAAGGATACTACATCGTACGCGCCCAGCTTCTTCGGCGGATTTGCACGGAAACCGTCCATAATTGCCTGAATCTGTGCTACACCGTCTGCGCCCTTTAAGGTCATGGTCTGGATACCTTCCTTGAAGTAGCCGTACTTCTTGTAGATATTCTGCATCTGATCCCAAAGCGTCAGGCCCTTGGTTCTGTAGTATGCAGCAGCCTCACAGAGCATCATAACCGCTACGATAGCATCCTTATCTCTTGCGTGGGTACCAACGAGACAGCCGTAGCTCTCCTCGAAGCCGAACTCGTAGTGACCTACACCCTTTTCCTCGAACCACTTAATCTGCTCGCCGATATACTTAAAGCCGGTCAATACTTCGATTAACTTAACGTTGTACTCCTCTGCCACCTTGTCCGTCATGTTAGTGGAAACGATGGTCTTAATAATCGCACCGTCCTCATGGATTCTGCCAAGCACCTTACGCTGGCTCATGAGGTACTCACAAATAAGTAAGCCGGACATATTACCGGTAAAGGACATATACTCGCCGGTGACGGAATCCTTTGCGTACACACCGAGACGGTCTGCATCCGGGTCCGTTGCCATAATCACATCCGCATCCACCTTCTTTGCAAGAGCAAGTGCCAGAGCAAATGCCTTCTCATCCTCCGGATTCGGATAGCTTACGGTAGAGAAGTTACCGTCCGGCTGCTCCTGCTCCGGAACCACATATACATTCTCAAAGCCAAGCTCAGCAAGTACGCGCTGTACCGGAAGATTACCTGTACCGTGAAGCGGAGTGTAAACGATCTTAAGCTCCTTACCCTGCTCGCGAATCATATCCGGGTAAATAATCTGGGTCTTTAACGCAGCCACATACTTATCATCGATATCCTTGCCGATAATAGTCAATAACCCCTTCGCTTCCGCATCAACACGGGACATGGTCTTTACGGTCTCGTAACCTTCTACTGCGTTCACTTCCGCAATAATCTGTACATCCTTCGGAGCGGTAATCTGTGCACCGTCCTCCCAGTATACCTTATAGCCGTTGTACTCTGCCGGGTTGTGGCTGGCGGTAATAACAATACCGGAAATACAACCGAGCTCACGCACCGCAAAGGAAAGTTCCGGGGTCGGTCTCAAAGAATCAAACAGGTAGCTCTTAATTCCGTTTGCACAAAGACAAAGTGCAGCCGCCTCCGCAAACTCCGGGGACATGTTTCTGGAATCGTAGGCAATGGCAACACCCTTGTCCTGGCCGCCTTCCTTGAGAATGAAATTTGCGAGGCCCTGGGTTGCCTTACTTACGGTGTAGAAATTCATACGGTTAGTACCGGCACCGATAACGCCGCGAAGACCTGCGGTACCGAACTCCAGCTCACGATAAAAACGATCCTTGATTTCGGCCTCATCTGCAGCAATAGCCTTCAGCTCTGCTCTGGTTGCTTCATCAAAGTACTCATTGTTACACCATTCTTCATAAACCTTCTTGTAATCCATAAAAACCTCCTGCTATTTTTTACTGACAAAACGTCAGATTTGATTCGTTTGTCTTACCAATTATTATATAATAAAATCATTTTAAAGGCAAGGCTTTTCGTTTGAGAATTAAGGTGTAAAAAAGGCTGTCGCGCCCCAAAAGCACAACAGCCTCACCTCTTTATTTTTTACAGAGTCTTCAAAATTTCACCCATCATGTTCGGGGTAGCACCGATTGCATTGGACTCATCGGTATCAATGTGCATTGCATCTGCGAAGGTCTCGCTGACACGAACCACAACATCACCGAGCACAGCCTGTCTGCCGTCGGTATCCATCTTTACCCAAACTACATCCTTATTCTTTAAACCAAGCTTCTCGGCGGTCTCCGGAATCATATGGATGTGACGCTTAGCCACGATAACGCCTTCGGAAATCTCAACCTCACCGCACGGTCCTACAATCTTACAACCCGGGGTGCCTGCGATGTCACCGCTCTCTCTTACAACAACCGGAACGCCGATGGAACGAGCGTCGGTAGCGGAAAGCTCTACCTGGGTAGCCGGTCTTTCCGGTCCGAGAATGGAAACGTTTGCAAGGGACTTCTTCGGTCCTACAATGGTAACTCTTTCTTCACAAGCATACTGTCCCGGCTGGGAAAGGTCCTTCTTCTTGGTAAGGGTTGCGCCCGCACCGAATAAAATCTCCAAATGTTCCTTCGTCACATGGATATGACGAGCGGATGTCTCTACTAAAATCTGAGCCATGATATTATCCTCCGTAATCTAAATAAGTATTTGCCCCCATTATACACCCGTCCCGCTAAAAAATCCAGCCTTTTTGACAAAAAATAAACAGGGCCTCGCAGATTCACTACGTGCCCTGTAAAATCTCTGTCTCACTGTTTACCGATTGCCGCGTACATCAAAGGTAATGCTGTATTCCTTCGGAACGTACTCTCCCTCCACACGTTCCTGTACCGTAACGGTACCCGCAGAACCTCCGCGGATAAAGCTAAGCACTTCCTTTAACTGTTCCATGGACTTTACTTCCATACCGTTTACTTCCGTAATGACACAGTATAGCGGAAGTCCGGCTGTCTCTGCCGCGGAGCCCGCCTCTATACTTACAACATACACGCCTCTCGGAATATTTAACGCCGTGGATAAGTTCTCCGTTACATCCTGTCCTTCGATTCCGAGCAGTGCGGAATCTTTGTATTTGATTTCCACCCGGTTTACCATCTGATGAATCAGGGAAACCACACTGGACACCGGAATGGAATAGCCTACGCCTTCTACATCATCTGCTACCAGCTTCGCGTTATTGATTCCGATCAGCTCTCCCGCGGCATTCAACAATGCACCTCCGCTGTTGCCCGGATTAATGGCCGCATCGGTCTGAATCAGATTCATAGTCACACCCTCAATGGTGACCTCCCGGTCAACGGCACTGATATGACCAACGGTTAAAGACTGTCCGTGACCCGCCGCATTTCCGATAGCAATCACAAGTTCACCGCCCCGTAATGCATCCGAATCTCCGACCGTAGCCACACGAATCTTCGAGAGTGTCTCCTCGGTCAAATCGGAAAAACTTACAGAAAGCACCGCAATATCCTCCGTTGCATCCGAGCCCTTTACCTGTGCCGGAGCCGTAGTGCCGTCTACAAAGGTAATCTGAACCGCTGTTGCCCCGTCTACCACATGATGATTGGTAACAACAAACAGCTCATCTCCCTGGGCAATAATAATACCGGTCCCACTACCTTCGCTTTCCTGCTCGTAGTCCCTTCCGAAAAAACGGTAAGACGAAATGTACTTTGTCTGTATCTCTACCATAGACGGACTCACATTGTCCCATACCACAGAAACATCATACACCGAAGAAATCCGGTTCTCATTAAGCTCCGTCTGCTGCCCGGAAAGCTCTTCCTTCCCGGTTTGGGCAAGCTGCTCGGCCTCCTTCTTTTTCGCTTCCTCAAGTGCCTGTTCTTTTTGCCCTTTATAATAGGAATACCCTACCGGCACCGCCGCCAGAGCCCCCCCGAATATCACACCGCAAAGCAGCGTGATTACAAGTTTTTTCCCAAATTTACGTTTCGTCTCCTTCGCCATGACAAACCTCCTGCCGATTCCTTCCCTTGCTACGTTATACTCCTATTGTATCCGTAAAGTTTGTCTAATTTGTGATGAGTCCTAAAAAAAAACGTGTTTTATACAAAAGATTTATAGCATCCCAGCACCTTAAAGCGGGACGCCTCTTCCCTGATACCGGTCAAGGCATTCTGTACCGCCGGCTCCGATAGTCTTCCGTCAAAATCCACAAAGAAGCGATATTCGAACTGCTTGCCCGGAATCGGGCGGGACTCGATTTTGGTCATATTTAAGTTATTGTAAATCAAGTGACTCAGAATCCGGTAAAGAGAACCGGACTCATGGGCAATCTCGAAGCAAATACTAACCTTATCCGCTTCTTCGGTAAATACAGGTTCCTTCGACAATACAAGAAATCGGGTGGAATTCACATTTTCATTATTTAGCCCTCTGCAAAGTATCGTAAGCCCATAGCGTTCTGCCGCAATCTCGGAAGCAATGGCAGCCTTGGTCACATCCATACTCTGTGCCACCTCAAGAGCACAACCGGAGGTACTGGAGCATGCTCTCTGCAAAAGCTCCGGACGCTTTGCAAAGTACCCGCTGCACTGCAATAACGCCTGCGGATGGGAAAACACTTCCTTGATTCCCTCTTCCGTAGCCCCGGCCGGTGCCGCCAGCACATGCTCAATCTTTATGACCTGCTCCGCCACCGGATACACCGCATGCTCTGCCATCAAATCGTATAAATCGGAAATATCTCCCGTTGTTGTATTTTCAATCGGCACTACACCATACTTTGCCGTACCTGCCTCTACCGCCTCTACCACCGCAGTAAATGTCGGGCAGGCGGTTCTGCCGCATACCTCGCCTAAAGCACGCATCAGTGCCTGCTCGGTATAGGACCCCGGCTCTCCGAAAAAGGCCACTGTATCCTCCGCACCACAGGCAAGTGTTTTCAACTCCGTAAAACCGTTCTGTCCCTTATCCGCCAGCATGGTATACTGATACTTCCGACTTAAAGACATAATCTGGGAGAACATTTCCCGTAGGCCTCGGCCGAAATAAGGATTAGTCGCCATCTGCTCCACCGCTTCCAGCTTTTCATCCTCTCTCTGCTTGTCAAAGACCTTTTTACCGGATACTCGTTTATATTCTGCCACATCTGCCGCAATCTGCATTCTTTCCTGAAACAGTGCGGTCATCTGAGCGTCAATTTCGTCAATCTCTTTTCTGCATTGTGCCAAATCTTTCATCGTAGTTCTCCTTTATCCCGAATCCCCTTACATTTTATACCACCAATGATTATACTTTGATACGTTCAAAAAAGCAATGGATTTCTTGACATTCCGCCATAGAATGATAAAATAAATATAGAACTATTTTGCATGTTACATCTCTAAGCGGAGGTTTTACCTATGAATAAAAAACTGAAACATTTCCTTATCACTCTCATCGTATTATCTGTACTTGTCATTGCGGTGTTACTCATAAAAATCACTTCCCGTGTCCCGGAAAATCCGATGGACTACGCCGGTAATACCGCAGGCAATCTTTACAACCGGGGACTTTTTGCGGAGGATGAAACCTACATCTACTTTGCAAATGTCGCAGACAATTTTCGTCTCTACCGTACGACCCACGATTTAACGGATACGGTTCGCTTAAATAAAGATTCGGTGGAATACCTAAATCCGGATGCATCCTCCACCTACCTATATTACTCCCGTATCAACTACCGTCAAAACACCAACGGCAATACCGTATTTGACCTTCTGGACTCCGGTATCTACCGGTATAACCTAAAGAATGAGGGCCTTTCCCGCCTATACACGGAAACTTGCGGAATGGTCTTATTGGGCGGTAACAGTCTCTATTACCAGACCCACGGCAGTGACGGCAACTATGATTTCTATTCCCTTGCAACAAATAAAAACGATGCAAAGGCACGCTTAATTACCAATGACTATATTTTACCCGCAAACTATCAAAACGGGCTGCTTTATTATTCCGGTGTCACAGAAGACCTTGGCCTATATTCCCTGAACCCGGAATCCGGTGCTTCCTCCCGCTTCGCGGATGTGGATTGCTACCGGCCGATTGTCACCGACAGCGGCACCTATTTCCTTTCCTTAACGTATGAATATGCTTTGTTTTACCTGCCGCATAACAGTAACACCGCTACTTCCGTTACCAATGAACGGGTATCCTCCTACAATATCTCGGCGGACGGCCGTACCCTGTTCTATCAAATCGACGGCGGTGACAATAACCGCCTTTGCCGGTATGATATTGCCACAGGTCAGGAAAGTGAACTGTTACAGGGGAATTTCAGCAACCTGAATACGGTTTCCCATTATTTGTTCTTTACGGATTTTGAAGAAGCCACCTGCTACTGTTACGATATCACAAGCGGCAGTCTGTCCCAATTCATGCCTACAGCGGAATAAATATTAT
>JAZUBD010000374.1:0-6218 GCA_045638305.1 Lachnospiraceae bacterium | reverse complement strand
CCGCTCCGTCCATGAACGCGGGAATGCGGATTGAGTTTATGTCGGAGGAGGAGCGGCCTTCCGCATGTATCGGTTGCGGTGCATGTACGGCCATTTGTCCGCAGAATATTAATATTCCGGAAGCACTTGCCGATTTGAGCGACCGCCTTGCAAAACGAATCAGTTGGACGGAGATTTGTCGTCAGAGAGAAGAAGCATCAAAAAAGAAATAGTTAAAGTGATCGTAAGGGCTGCAGATATGCGGCCCTTTGTTGTTAAAGAGAGAATGGAAAAACGGTACAGGAAGTTCTAGGTAAGCGGTGAGACGCGGCTGGAATGGGAAAGATATCGCATTGACAGAAAATGAAGAATAATGTAAAATTAATAAGATAACTTAAATGAATGAAAATTGCGAGGAGTAAATATGAGGAGGTGACATGCGAAGGTGGAAGCAAACTTAGGGGCGAAGGAATATATGGAATCGGATGTGTTAACCGGTTTATACACGGCGAATACTTTTTTTATGCAAGTAGAGGACTATAAAAAGCAGATAGGGAACAAAGACTATTGTATGGTTTCTGTGGATTTGGAGCATTTCCGTGTGTTTAACAAGCTGTACGGAAGAATGCAGGGAAATCGTCTGTTAACCGGAATTGCGGAGTATCTGAAAGAGTTTCGAAAGCAGTGCGGAGGTCTGGTAGGATATCTCGGTGGGGATAATTTCGGGATTTTTATGCCCTATGAGGAGGCGCTGATCGAGGTCCTTTGTAACGATGTAGCTGCAGAGGTGGAACGGTTTAATACGACCATGAGTTTTCGGCCTGCCTTCGGTGTTTACCGGGTAGATGATGTTTCCGTGGAAGCGGGAACGATGTACGATCGTGCTACGATAGCAATGGCTCATGTGGTGGGAAATTATCAGATGCGCCGTTGTGAATATACGCAAGAGATGGAAGAGAAGGTAGAGGCGGAGATTAAACTTCTGGCGGAAGTACAGGAGAGCTTAAAAAACGATGAGTTTGTGTTTTATGTGCAGCCGCAGTGCGATATCGCCACCGGGAAGATTGTGGGCGGAGAATCGTTAGTTCGTTGGAAACATAGTACCAAGGGGATGATTTCGCCGGGAGTGTTTGTTCCTGTGTTGGAGAGTAACGGATTCATTGCGGATTTGGACCGGTATATCTGGGATAGAGTGTGCCGGTGGCTTAGAAGCTGGATTGACCGGGGATATCAGCCGGTACCGATTTCCATCAATATTTCCAGAACCGATATTTTTGCCATGGATGTTCCTGCATATTTGCAGAGTCTTATGAAAAAGTATGAATTACCGCCGCGTTTGCTGAAGGTAGAGGTTACGGAGAGTGCTTATGCGGAGAGCAATGACAAGATTATCCGTACGGTAAAGCAACTCAGAGACTCGGAATTTTTGGTTATGATGGATGATTTCGGCAGTGGATATTCCTCTCTTAATATGTTAAAGAGTGTGTCCGTGGATGTGCTGAAACTGGACATGAGATTTCTGGACATCAGCGAGCAGGAGGAAGAAAAGGGCATCGGGATTTTGGAGTCTGTGGTCAATATGGCGAGACAGATGCGGATGCCGATTGTTGTTGAAGGTGTCGAGACACGGAAGCAGGAGGACTTTCTGTTAAAGATGGGCTGCCGGTATACGCAAGGGTATTATTACTATAAGCCGATGCCGGTGGAGGAGTTTGAAGCACTGATTTCCGATGAAACGAATTTGGATTTCAACGGAATCTGGTGCCGGCAGATGGAGTCCATGCATGCCAGAGAGTTTTTGGACAGCAATCTGTTCACGGATACGATGGTGAATAATATTCTCGGTGCGGCGGCCTTTTACGATATGTTTGAGAACCGGCTGGAAATTACCAGAGTAAATGAGCAGTATTATCAGCTGGCGGGAATTAATTCTAAGGATGAAGCGGATTATTATAAGCAGTTGGGGGTACATGTCAGAGACGATGATCGGAGTGCGCTGTATACGTTGTTTTCCAATGCGTACCAGAACGGAAACGGCGGTGCCCAGGGATATATTCATTTCGTGCGTACCGACGGAGAGGTACGATGGGTGTTTATGCGAGTCTTTTTCTTGAGAGAAAAAGAAGGCCACAAGCAGTTTTATGCGTCTCTCGCGGATATGACCGCATTAAAAGAGAAGAAAGAAAAAGCTATTTTTACCGAGCTGGATGTGGAAGACTGGACCGAGAAGCAGAAGGGGCGTATGGAGAAATACTACGGCAACATGTCCTGCGGATTCTCGGTAGGAAAGCTGGATTTGGATGAAGCAGGCAAACCGTTAAAGTATGAGATTTTGTATGCCAATCAGGAACTGAGCCGTGTGGCAGGCGGAGATATCGGCCGTTTGCGTTATTTGATGCGAAAGTTGTTTGCGGATAACGAAGAGGAGATACTGGATAAGGTATACCGGGCCGGTTACCTGGGTGAGGTGGTAGAGCATTTTGCTTACAGTCCGTACAGTAACCGGTATCTGCAGCTGACTATGTTCCAACAGCAATACGGTTATATTGCCAGCATGGTACAGGATGTGACCAAATTCCAGATTTATCAGAGCACCATGAATGAAGTGCTAAAGTCGTACAGGGAAGTGTATTATGTCCAGTTACAGGATGATTACTGCCGTATGGTATATCCGGATGAAAACCGGCTTTTGGAACGGGGAAATTATTCGGAGCTTGTTAACCGACATTTCGGAACGGGAACGATTTTACCTTATGATGAGGAGAATGTGAGAAGGTTCCTTTCGTTGGAAAATTTGCGTAAGGTGCTGGGAACCCAGGATACGGTGGAATATAAGTATCGACGCCGGTCGAATGAGGCGGGAGAGGAATGGTGTCTTACCACGTTCCGTGTGTATGAGAGGGACGGAGATATGCCGAAGGCTGCAATTCTGACTGTGCGCAGTATCGAGACTTTGATGAGGGAAAAGGAAGAATTCAAACGTCAAAACATGGGAAAAGTACTGGCGAATATGTCGGATGGATTCTATATTTACAAGGCCTGCGGGGACGAAAAGATTCTGTATGCAAACCCGCCGGTGTTGAAAATATTCGGTTGTGAAACGATGGATGAATTCCGTGGCTGGGTAAATAATTCTTTCAGCGGCATGATTCATCCGGAGGATTTGAACCGGGTGCAGTTTGAGATTAAGCAACAGGTAAAACAGACCGATAAAAAGCTGGATTTTATCCGGTACCGTATTATTCGTAAGGACGGTCAGGTTCGCTGGATTGATGATTGCGGACACTTAGCGGACAGCGGTTCCGGAGAAGACAGTCAGTTGTTTTATGTGTTTATTTCCGACATTACGGAGACGATTCCCGAGGAGGAGAAGGAACGACTGTTGCGGATGAATGAGTATTATAAGTAGTATAAGAATAGGGAAATCGGAAGGGGCCGTATCGGTAGGATGCGGTCCTCTTTTTTATATGCGATGTATATTTATACCACCGAATAAAATAATTATTGACAAATATACAAATAGAATGTATAATTATGCCAATGAAAAGAATTGGATGTATTCATAAGAGGAGGACATACAATGAAAGCTATTGTTTTAGATATGTATGGAGTAATAGTAAAACAAACCGGAGATGATTTTGTCCCTTATGTGCAACAAACATTTCCGGAACTTACGCCGGAGGAGATCTATACGCCCTGGTTCAAGGCAGATGTGGGAGAATTGACGTCTCTTGAAGTATGGGAAGCGCTGGGATTTCAGGGGGATTTGGAGCAAATCGAGAAGGGATATTTGGATACGATAGAGATAAACGACGGCTTTGTTGAATTTCTCAATTCGATAAAGGGCGAGTATAAGTTGGCAATTATCTCGAATGATTCCAGTCGGTGGAGTCACTATTTGCGAGAAAAGTTCGATTTGAATAAGTATTTTGATGTGATTAGCATCAGTGGGGATTTAAAAATCCAGAAACCGGATGCGGGTATTTTTATACACACAATTGAGAAGCTGGGAGTAAAGGCGGAGGAGTGTATTTATATTGATGACAGGGAAGGGAATCTGGAGGCAGCAAAAAAAGTGGGTATGAAACCGGTGCTACTGAATAGTAGGAAAGTGCCGTATGAAGGAGAGCTGGTGAATAATTTTAAGGAACTATTGGGAGTGCTGTTGTAGTTATTGCAGAATGGAGGAAGAGTATGCGTAAGATGACAATTGATGATTATGATGCAGTATATGACTTGTGGATTCATACACCGGGAATGGGGTTGAATGCCACAGATGACAGTAAAGAAGGGATTGAGAAGTATTTGAAACGAAATCCGAATACTTCTTTTGTTGAGGAAGTAGACGGTAAAATTGTAGGAGTGATTATGGCCGGGCACGACGGAAGAAGAGGTTACATACATCATACGGCGGTGCTTCCGGAGTATAGAAAACAAGGAATTGCAAGTCGATTGGTGGAACGTGCGTTATTTGCGCTGGATATGGAGGGAATCAAGAAGGTTGCTTTGGTGGCATTTTCAAAAAATGAAATCGGAAATGAGTTTTGGGAGAAAAGGGGATTTATTGTTCGTGAAGACTTGGTATACCGAAATAAGAATATTCATGAGTTAAAGCGTATCGATACCTAAGTCACGATATTGACAATCATTCCATACAGTTGTATAATTATGAAACCAAAAGAAAAAGGAGAACCGACTATGAAAACAAAGGTATTTATCGACGGAAGTGAAGGAACCACAGGACTTAGAATTTTTGAGCGTTTTCAGAATCGTGACGATATTGAAATTATGAAGATTGATCCGGAGCTTCGTAAGGACCCGGAAGAAAGAAAGAAGATGATTAATGCCTCAGACGTGACGTTTTTGTGTTTGCCGGATGCAGCTGCAAAGGAAGCGGTTTCCTTTGTAGAGAATGAGAATACGGTAATTATTGATGCTTCTACCGCTCATCGTACGGAAGAGGGCTGGGCGTATGGTTTTCCGGAACTTTCCCTGGAGCACAGAGATGCCATTAAGAAGGGGAAGCGTATTGCGGTACCGGGTTGTTATGCATCGGGCTTTATTTCTCTTGTGTACCCGTTAGTAAAAGGCGGCATCCTGCCGAAGGATTATCCGGTGAGTTGCTTCGCACTGTCCGGCTACAGCGGAGCGGGCAAGAAGACCATCGCGGTGTATGAGAGCGAGGACAGACCGACGGAGCTGGCTTCCGGTCGTGTGTATGCATTGACCCAGCAGCATAAGCATTTGAAGGAGATGAAGGCAATTACCGGTCTTGAGCGTGCACCGTTATTCTCCCCGATTATCGATGATTATTACAGCGGTATGGTAGTGACCGTGCAGTTGTATGCGGATATGCTTTCTAAGAAGGAGACGCCGGAGAGCCTACTTTCCTACTACGCAGACTATTATAAGGGAGAGCAGTTTATTAAGGTGGCAGCTGCGGATGATGAAGTGGCAGCAAGTGGTTTCCTTGCAGGAAACGGTTTGTCCGGTTGGGACGGTATGAAGATTTATGTCACCGGTAATGAGGAGCGTATCGTAGTTTCCGCACAGTTTGATAATCTCGGTAAGGGTGCCTCCGGTGCGGCGATTCAGTGCCTGAACGTACTTCTGGGTTGTGACGAGGCGAAGGGATTGAACCTGTAAGTGTCTGCGTTCGGATTTCCGGTGCGGGCATGTGGGACGATAAGATTTGGAAGAAAACAAAGAAAGGTCGGAGCAAGAAATGCTTGCTCCGGCCTTTTAGATTTTAGTGTAGGATAGAGTTTATTTTACGCTATCTAAAAACGCCGCGCAGAAAATGGCCGGAGAATTCCAGTAAATCGTAATCTCGTTCAGAGAGTAGCACTCCCAGCGGTCAACGTAGCATTTCATCGGAGGGGTTCCTTCCGGAAGAAGCTCTTTTGCCAAAGCATCGACCCAACGGGTGCCGTTGGCGCCGCCGGAAACATAGCCCGGAATGGTTTCGACGATTCCGTCGGCCTCGGTAATGCGGTTGTGCGGATTACAAAAGGCGTGAGCACCGACGCCGGTTACATAGCTGTAGCCGGTGGCATTGACACCGAGGAGATAGTCCATCTGGCGGACAAGGGCGGTATGATATTCCGACTTCGGAGTCAGACGATATACCGTGCCGAACAACATGCCGCGGTTCAGGACCGTGAGATTGCTTCCCCAACAATATTCATTTGATTCAAGGGAAACGCCGTAAGTCGGATCGTAGCCATGTCGTTCTGTGA
>JAZUBD010000373.1:0-2011 GCA_045638305.1 Lachnospiraceae bacterium | reverse complement strand
GACACTATGCCCCGCACGATAGCCGCAGAACCCATTTCCCCGGCCTGTACCGCCAAGTCCGCCAAATCCACCGTAAACGGGCAATAGCCTTCGGAGCAGATACGAATCACGCCCTCCTCATGGAAGGCCACGATACCGATGATATCCAGCTGTACCGCTGCCGCCAGCACACACCCGTGCTGGTGATCCGTATGATTCCCCCCGATTTCGGTTCTGCCCGGTGCGGAGAATACAAACAGTTCCTCTCTTCCCGGATACTCCTCCGCAAAGCGTTCCACCGCCTTTTCATAGCGCGCCCTTTGGGCAGAAAGTGCTTCTTCTTTTGTTCCGTATAAGGTTTCAAAAACCGGCCGGAATGTATCCTGCGCAAGCTTTTCTTTTAATTCTTCTATGTTCATTCTTTTCTTCTCCTCCCGGTTCATTTTTATACCGAATGGACCGGCAAACCGGTTCCTCTATTCTTCTTTCCCGGCTGTCTCTATCTTTCAGTCTACCACTCTTTTTATCTTCCCGCAACCGGACTGATGACAAACGTAAGACGGATCGGCTTTCTCGGGTCTATTTTAAACTCCTTATGTACCGGTGAACCCCAGGAATCGTCTCCGCCCACGCCCATCTGCTTTGCCGCCAAACGAACCCAGGTATAGGACGGCTCCTTTAATTCCTCCAAGTGCATAGCCGTTTCCAACTCTACCGCACTGTAAGGAAGGACGCTCATCTCCATCGGCTCCCCGGTACTTGTAAACCGCACGCCGGTTCCGTGCTCATCCGTCACCTGCACATACCGCACACCGGTACGGTTGCCGCACTCCTGCGGATTTACATAGCCGGACAGATTCTCTCTTGCGGTGGAGTCGTATACACCAAGTCTTCCGCCAAAGTTCCGGTCGATATAGTTCTCCTCCGGGCCCAGTCCATAGTAACGGAAGTTCTCGTACTTTCTCTTCATCTTAAAATCCATGGCAAATACCGGGAAGTCCACGTCGGTATCCACACCCGGATATTCCGCACACACCTCGACTCTGCCGTCGAAAAACACCTTGTAAATCACCTTGTAGGTAAAGGCCGGCACCGTCGGTGCATCGTACGGGAATACAAGCATAAGACAATCGTCCGTTTCCTCCCAGAAAATCAAATCTCTGCGGTATCTTGCGTACTTGCCGACCGGTTCCCACTGAGCCGCGAAGGTCTGAAATCCCGCACCTCTGTCGTTGTCTGTAAAGGCTCTCCAGAAGCTGACCTGCGGCACTCTTGTGATGTATTCTTCCCCATGATATACCAGAGAGGTAATCCCCCCCTGTCCCTTATCAAACTGTACGTAAAAATCCTCTCCGCGGATACCGATGCAAAAGTCTCCGTAAACAATATCCGGACGTGCCGGCTCAACTACCTCGTTTCTGTTCCCCGCATCTTCGGAAGCTACGTTCACCACCTCCTGAGCAAAGCACACCTCGTACCCGGCCTTCGCATACAAAGTATCATCGGCCAGCACCGCAGAGGCAGTCACCACATACTCACCCGGTTCTTTCGGAATCATAAGGCCTGTCTTTACAGACGCTTCTCCTCCCGCCGGAATCACAAGCACATGCTCCTCTGTCGCCAACACATTCCCTTCCCGTTCCAGTGTCACCACAAACCGATAACCGGAGGTGTCGATGAACAGATTACGATTCTTTACCGTCAATATACCATCCGTTACATCCATCTTCAGGTTCGAATACAGTGCCTTGACCTCTTGCATCTTCGGGGATGCCTTACGGTACGCATATACGATACCGTCGGTACAAAAGCCCCAGTCTGCCGGCCGTTCTTCAAAATCTCCGCCGTAAGCCAGCACACGCTCCCCGTTTTCCAAGGTTCTGTACAACGCCTGATCGATAAAATCCCAGATAAACCCGCCCTGATATCGGTCATACTTTTCTTCCAAGTCCGTATATAATTTCATACCACCTACGGAATTCCCCATGGCATGCATATACAAGTCGGAGGCCAAGCGGTCTTAGGAAGACAA
>JAZUBD010000372.1:0-1482 GCA_045638305.1 Lachnospiraceae bacterium | reverse complement strand
AGTATCTCCATATCTTTTATACCGCCACGGAGCATCCTTCGGACTTTTCTTTTGGTCTTCTAAAATTGCCTTTGCATCCTCGACGATGGGCGCGCATCTTCTGTTAAAGCCGACAACGAATTTGACACCGTACGTCTTTATTATTTTCATAATATCATATGATTCGCGTGGGGTTAAGCTCATAGGCTTCTCAACAAAAATCGCCTTTCCCGCTTCTGCAGCGGCACGGATAAGCTCTTCACGGACATTGTGAACCGTAAGGATAAGCACACCCTGCACCTCATTGTCTGCCAATACTTCTTTGTAATCTTTGGTTATGTTTTCCGGGGTATAATTATCCTGAACAAATTTGAGGTTATTATCATCAAGATCACAACACCATTTCACTCTTATTCTGGGGTTTGAAAAAGCGTTCTTCAAATGTACATCACGTGCGATATTTCCGCATCCAATAATTCCAATTACTGCTGTTTCCATTTTTACTTTCCTTTCTTTCTCGTATTAAGCCGGAGGGAGTCGAATCCCTCCGGCTTAATAGCGGGAATATCCTTAGAGATATTCCCGCTACACACTGTCTGTTAAATAATCTTTTTATCTCTGAGGAAACCGCGAAGAGCATCCAACTTCTCATCTGTGATGTGCGTGAACGGATGTCTTGTATATCTCGGTGCAAGTCCTGCAATCTCGATCATTCCACGGATACCGGAATCCCAGTGAACGCCGTTGGCACTGCACCAATCAAAGAACGCAATTTCGTAATCCTCAATAATCTTTACTGCGGTGGCAATATCACCGTTGTTGTATGCTGACCAAAACCTTTTGTCAACATCCGGAAATGCACGAGCAAAAACAGCAAGATATCCGTCGGCACCGTAAGGCGCATAATAAAGGAAGGTTTCCATTCTGCCACCCGAGAGATATGCCATCTTGTCGCGGATGTGCGGAAGCGCCTTTGTTCCGTACGGAAGTGCCTTATCGTCCTTTACGGCAACAATACCACACTCCGGGCCTACACTGTCGTAAATGCGGTTAGAAAGTCCGCCGCAATTGCAGGAGAGCAGCATCGTGGGAACAAGCTTTCCGCAAGCCTTGTAGTACTCAATGAGGGTATCATCGCTCGTATAGCTGCACCAATCCGGAGAAAACGGAATCATAAGGTCTCCGCCGAAATCACGGTATTTTTCAGCAAACTCCACCATTCTGTTATAATACATACGATCTGCGCACCCGATAACCATTGCGCGGTGATTACATGCATCGACTAACACACGGTTAAGCTCAAGCTGCTCCTCATCGCTGAGAACAGCAAAATGGCTGTCTCCAGGTGTGAGCAAAAGAGCCTTTGCCCCGGACTCTACGAGAAAATCAGTGTATGTTGCGAGCGATTTGTAGTCAATTTCGCCATTTTTCAAAAACGGAGTGCTTATAGACGGAACCGGTGCTGCATGAATTGCTTCACGCACCGCAGAAACATCATAATAT
>JAZUBD010000371.1:0-16523 GCA_045638305.1 Lachnospiraceae bacterium | reverse complement strand
GAAAAATCAGAGTGGTTTATGTCGTAGTATGCCCGGAGGAGTATGAAGACATTGCATTCTACTGGACCGGATATGACAGAACATTGTATCTGGATACGCCTACTTGGAGTGTGGATTCCATAGTACGACTGAAAAAGGGTGATTCCGAGCTGCTGTTTTTTGAATAGACGGCTGTTATAGTGTTACAACGTAGGAGACAGGGAGAGAAAGATAGTGCTTGTATTTTGATTGCTTGTGTGATAAGATGAGGATAATAAAAAGAAAGGCGCAGGTTGCGTAAGGTGAGGCAATGAGCAGCAGATAGTTTACTTCGGACATGACAAACAGGATAGAAAGAAGCCTAGGATATTGTATAGGTTTGTTTGTGTATGCCGAAATCAGACTATCGCACGTGAGTGACCGAGCCTTTTGGATTCCCGTACAGCGGAAACGGTGAGTGTTGTGTGACAGGAGTGTGTTGCGCACAAGCCTATTTCCGGGACAGGAAAAGTTATAGGTTCGATTTGTGTAAGTCTGCTTTCGGTAAGAAGGCAGACTTTTTCCGTGCAGGCAAAGTGAGCATGCGAGCAAACTGCGGGAACTTGTTCCTAGGCAGTTGTGTAGTCATGCGAACGCGCCCACGACTGAGCGGCTGTGCCTCGATGTGCGTGGGAGTGCGAGGCACAGCCTGCACGGATAAAACTTACAGGCTTCGGATTGGAGGCACTATGTTACAGATAAAAAATTTAACCATTACCCATAAAAAGGATTTGCGGTCCATTGTACAGGACTTTTCTTTGGTGTTAAACGACGGAGATAAGGCTGTGATGATCGGAGAGGAAGGAAACGGAAAGTCCACGGTGTTAAAGTGGATATACGACCCGGAGCTGGTGGAGGACTATGCGGAAGGACAGGGAGAGCGTATTCTAAACAGAGAACGGCTGGGATATCTGGCGCAGGAGCTACCGGCAGAGCATAAGGAAAAGACCTTGTATGAGTTTTTTTCGGAGGTGCCGGCCTTTTGGGAGCAGACGCCGAAGGCGTTGGGAAAGATGGCGGCCGAATTTGGTCTAAGTACCGAGTTTTTCTACGGAGAGCAGAAGCTTTCCACTTTGTCCGGCGGGGAGAAGATTAAGGCCCAGCTACTGCGTCTTTTGATGACGGAACCTACGGTACTGCTTCTTGACGAGCCTTCCAATGATATCGACATCGAGACCTTAGAGTGGTTGGAACGGTTTATTGTGAACTGGCCACGTATTGTGCTTTATATTTCCCATGACGAAACACTCATTGAACGCACCGCCAATATGGTCATCCACATGGAGCAGTTAAAGAGGAAGACCGAGAGCAAGTATACGGTGGCGAAGGTGTCGTATAAGCAGTATATGGAGGAACGGAAGGCGGGATTGGAGCGGCAGGAGCGTCTGGCCCAGAATGATAAACGGGAAAAGGAAATCCGGGACGAAAAGATACGGAAAATGGAGCAGAAGGTAGGAAGCAGTTTGAATAACATCTCTAAGGCGGAGCGGGATTTTATCGGCAGCATGATGAAAAAGAAAATGAAGGCGGTCAAGAGCATGGAGAAACGGTTTGAACGGGAAGACGAGAACATGATCGAGATGCCGGAGACAGAGGAGGCCATCTTTTTCAAACTGGGGGATAAGGAGTCTAAGGTTCCTGCCGGAAAGACCGTCATCGAGTACAGTCTGGACCGTTTGACGACACCGGATGGGGAGCGGGTGCTGGCAAACAATATTAAGTTACTGGTCCGTGGCTCGGAAAAGATTTGCTTGATCGGGAAAAACGGCGTCGGAAAGACCACGCTTCTTCGGAAACTGGCGGAAGAACTCCTTGCAAGAAACGATATCCACGCAGAATATATGCCGCAAAATTACGAGGAACTGTTGGATTTGTCCGTAACACCGGTGGAGTTTCTGGATACCACCGGAGAAAAGGAAGAACGTACCCGGATTCGGACCTATCTCGGTTCTTTAAAGTATACTGCGGATGAAATGGACCACCCGATGGCAGAGTTATCCGGCGGTCAGAAAGCCAAGGTATTGCTCCTTAAGATGAGTTTGTCCAAGGCTAATGTCCTTATCTTGGACGAGCCTACGAGAAACTTTTCGCCGCTATCCGGCGGTGTTATCCGGAAGATTTTGGCGGAGTTTCCGGGAGCCATCCTTAGTATTTCCCACGATCGGAAGTACATGGAGGAAGTGTGCGATACGATTTACCGGCTTACGGAGGAAGGACTAAAAAAGGAAAATAGGGAAACAGAATAAAGAACGGAAAACAGAACAGTAAATTCAAAAAGTCAAGAGATTGAGTTCAGGTTGTGTTACAGTGAATGTAAGCAAAGCAATTTATGAAAGCGTGGTGACGGACATGAAGACAAGATTACTTGACAGTTGGAAGAATCACGGATATATACTTGGGGTTGCCTTAAGACAGAGCAAGCTTTACTTTTGCGTGTTTTTTGTGACGATTTTGGTAGCAAACGCAAAGGAGATTGCACTGGTGGTAGCACCCAAGTATATTTTTGATGCGCTGCAGTTCGGCGGCTCCTTTTCCGCAATTCTTCTGCCGGTGTTTCTCTACTTAGTACTGTATCTGGTCTTACACGGAATTCTGCACGGTCTGATCTACGGAAAGAAAGTGATGGAGATGAAGCTGAAAGTTCGCTTAAACGTAGCTCTGGGAAAAAAGTTTATGCGGGCGGATTACAGCTTTCTGGAGGAACATTCCGCCGTAGATATGTTTGAACGTGCAAAGACGGCTATCTCCGGTGGCATCAGTGATTTACAGACCGTCGGAGTAATTGAGGAACAGGGAATCTCCGGCTACTTTGAGCAGTTATACCGGTTGCTTAAGGATATTATTTTGCTGTTTGGGATGCTGTATGTGTTCCGTTACATGGAATGGACAACTCTTTTGTTGGTGCTTGTATGTATTGCCTTAAATACTGTGTTTAGTATGATTCAGATGCGTGCCAAGGTGGCGGTACGGGATAAAGCGGCGCCGGCCCACGCCAGAAGACGATATTGTAACCGGTTGCTCCGAACCTTTGAGTATGGGAAAGAGTTCCGGTTGTTCGGTATGAATAAGCTGGTGGTTTCCAAATGGCAGGAATGTACCAATGAGTTTTTGTCGGTGCGGGATTATTACCAGAAACGTTGTTGGTTTGCGTCGATTCTGTTTTTTGTTGTAAATAACGGTATGAGATTTTTTGTATTGGTCAGTCTGATTTTTAAGCTTAAGGACGGAGCAATTTCCGTGGGTGATTTTACTATGATTTTTGCGGCGATTCTGACTTTTTCCGATACAGCCCAGGATTTACTGCAGGCGGTGTTGGCTCTGAATATCTTTTCCGGGTTTATGACGGATTACAGAAGGTGTATGCAGCTGCCGGAGGGCGTGGAATCATCCGGATGGGAAAAGCAGGATGACAGGGAAGAAGTGGGCACCGGTGCTTACGAAATCGAATTTAAAAATGTGTGGTATCACTATAACGGGACGGCAGAAGATACCTATGCATTAAAGAATATCAACGTGGTATTGCGGCCGGGGGAGAAAATCTCTGTGGTGGGCTTCAACGGTGCGGGAAAAACCACCTTTATCAAGCTGCTTTTGGGCTTGTATGAGCCTACAAGAGGCGAGATTTTGATTAACGGAAAGAACATAAAGGGGTACTCGGCAGATAGCCTCAGACGGTATATGAGTGCAGTATTTCAGGATTTTAAAATCTTTGCTATGAGTGTGGAAGAGAATATTATGCTGGGGGCTGAGGGCACGGAGCAGTGTTTGGCAGAAAGTATGGACAGGGCCGGAATACGGGAAAGAGTAGAGGTGCTTCCTAAAAAGGAAAAATCGGTCATCGGTGGCTTTTTCGAAGAGGGGGATTTGTTGTTGTCCGGAGGGGAGTCCCAAAAGATTGCCATGGCCCGGAGCTTTTTTCGGAAGACACCTGTCATTGCGTTGGATGAACCGACCTCGGCACTGGATGTTGTGTCCGAGGATACAATGTATAAAAGTGTCATGGAGCAGGCAAAAGGGGAAACCATCCTTTTTATTTCTCACCGGCTGGCCAGTGCCCGGTTCTGCGACCGGATTTTAGTATTTGATTCCGGTGAGATTACGGAGCAGGGCTCTCACGGAGAATTGCTTGCAAGGAAAGGCTGTTACAGTGAGATGTGGAATGTACAGGCAGAGAAGTTCAATGGGAGGGGTGCGTATGAAGAAGTGTAGCAGAATTATTTCGATTATGGCAGACAGCATCAAAATCCTGTTCCGGATGGACAAACCTTATTTGGGATTTTTACTTTCTTCCATGGTAATTATGGCTCTGATCCCTTTTGTAAATGCCAACCTGGTCAGCAAGGTGATTAATCTGGCTGTGTCGGAACAGGACGGGAAAAAAGCGGTTTTTACAGCGTGTGTTATGTTGGGAATCTTGACGATATTGCAGGTCGTGGATGCTTTTGTTATGTGGCATCGTAGCAGACATTATCTTTCCATGTGTAATACCTTTGATGTGATGTTGGCGGATAAAACACTGGGGATGCGTTATGAGAAAGCAGAAAGTCCGAAGATTGCGGAACTTCGGATGCGGGCAGCCAGAGGAGCATCAGCGGTACAGCTTGTGGGGGAATCCGTGACTGACTTTGGTTCCAATTTGATAAAAATGGTCAGTTGTGCAGCGATATTTACTATGGTAAATCCGTTAATCTTGTTGGTGGTAGTGCCGTTTGCGGCTTTAAATTATATAATCAGTAATTACTTTCAAAAGAAGAATTATGAACAAGAGCAAAAAAGTTATCAGCCTCAACGAAGAATCGATTATTTTCTGGATACAATGTTGGATTATGTGGCCGGAAAGGAAATTAGGGTGTTTTCCGCTGCGGACTTTTTTCAGGAGAAATACCGCGACAGGGAGCAGGAGGTGTTCCGGATTCAGCGGAAAAAGCAAACGTATTCTTTGGCAGACCGCTTACTCGGCGTGGTTATTGTGGTAATTCAGCTGTTATTCTTGTACTTGTTGGTGGGAAGAGAGTATTTTAACGGGAAGGTATACATCGGTGATATCAGTTTGTATATTAACCTGGTGCTGGTATTTTCCGGTGCGTTTGGCGGATTGTTTACCAGTTTTGCTGCGGTGAACTGGCAAGGAGAACGTTTAAAGGATTTTAAAGACTATCTGGCACTGGAGGACGGAGACAAAGAGCTGGAGACGGAACCGGTATCCGAACGGTTTAAAAGCATTGTATTCGAACACGTATGGTTTCGCTATGAAGGAGCGGAGGACGATACTTTAAAGGATATTAATCTGGTCATAAAAGAGGGAGATAAGTTCGCAATTGTAGGGGAGAACGGCTCAGGAAAGACCACGCTTATTAAGCTTCTAATGCGGTTTTATGCACCGACGAAGGGACGTATTTTAGTGGATGGGAAGGATTATCTGACGATACGTCAGGAGGATTATTACCGGTTGTTTTCCACGGTGTTCCAGGATTTTAATCTGATGGCGTTTAGCATCGGAGAGAATATCGGCCTGACGGAGAATCCGGAGGATAGGGAGAAAATTCGGAAGGTATTGGAGCGTTTGGAGCTTTGGGATAAAATAGAGAAGTTGCCAAAGGGAATGGATACGCCGATTACCAGAGAGTATTTGCCGGATGGTGTGAATTTTTCGGGGGGAGAACGGCAGAAGCTTTCCATTGCCAGGGCAGATTTTAAAAATGCACCTGTTATGATACTGGATGAACCGACGTCTGCGCTTGATCCTATTGCAGAAAAGAAATTATATGATAAAATATATACTATGATGGACCAGAAAACCATGCTGATGATTTCCCACCGGCTACAGAGTACGGCTGTTTGCGATTATATTTTATTCATGAAAAACGGAGAAATTGCGGAAGCGGGAAGTCATAAAACCTTGATGGAACAGAACGGGGAGTATGCCCGGATGTTTGCACTACAGGCAAATTGGTATCAGGAGACGGAGGTGTAAGTCATGAATAAAATGGAACTGTTAACAGCAGCATTCGAATATATAGAGTCAAATCTTTCATCGGAAATTAAGACGGAGGAGGTGGCGAAGGCCTGTTACTGTTCCAAAGCGGCGTTGGAGAAGCTTTTTCGAAACCTGAATCACATGAGCGTTCATGATTATGTTGTTCGGAGACGAATGACTCTGGCGGCCCGGATGATGCGGGAGAAACCGGAGGTAAATGTGTTGGAGGTGGCGCTTACTTACGGGTACAGTACCAATGAGTCCTTTTCCAGAGCGTTTAAGAAGGTGTGGGACTGCAATCCGTCGGAATTTAAAGAGAATCCGCGGCATTTTACGTTGTTTCCGCGGTTATATACACCGCTTCAGCGGGAGGGGGAGAGCTTTACCCGAAAAAATGTTGATATCAGTGAATTGTATGAGCTGTTTCAGACGAGAAGAAATTGTTATTTTGTATGCAGTGACATTGACCATTTGGTACCGATTAACGAGATTTCCCACAAGGCGGGAGATTTGGCAATACTGGAGTCTTTGCGACGGATGGAGGCTGAGGCGGGAGCGGAAGACGTCATTTTTCGTATCGGCGGAGACGAGTTTACTTTGTTAACGGATTGTGAGGATGTGAAGTATGCGGAAGGAATCGCGGAGCGCATCCGGGCAACCAACGGGAAACCGTTCGTATTTGAAGGACGGGAGATTCCTCTCGGACTCCACATCGCAGTGACGAAGCTTTCCTCGGAACGCATCCGGTATAATGATTTGTTTGACGGGTTGCATGATGCAATTCGGGGAGTGAAACAATAAAGCAGGCAGAATGAATAAGGTGGTTGACCACCATGAAAAAAAGAGAGTGCCCGGAAAGGCGCTCTCTTCTTTGTTGGGAAGTAATCTATGATTATCCTAACTCTCGCAGTTTTTAGTATAGCATGTTTTGAAAATAAAGATACAATAATCTTGCGGTTTATGGCATATGTTTGCTACGAGTTTCAGAAGTCCTTTACATAATTTTAGCATAATAACTTCCGACCTTTACAGCGATTTAACAGTCTTTTCCTGTATACTAATCTTGTTCGCGTAGACGTGGCGCGGACTTACATAAAAACCGGTCGAAGACCGGCTTTAGGAGGATGGTACATGAATATTTCGTTTCCCTACTTCTGGGAGCAGATGTTGGCAAATCCGGTATTGTTCATCGCGGTTCTGTTGACGCTGGGAGTTATTTTTGTAAACGGTTGGACCGATGCCCCCAACGCCATTGCTACTTGCGTGGCAACCAGAAGTATGCCGGCGGGGGCAGCGATTTTGATGTCGGCGGTGTGTAACTTCTTGGGTGTGCTGGTAATGTCTCTGGTAAACACCACGGTGGCCATGACCATCAAGAATATGGTGAATTTTAACGGAGATAACCAAAAAGCGTTGATTGCCTTGTGTGCGGCCATGTTTGCCATTGTGGTGTGGGCGGTGGCTGCCTGGTACTTCGGGATTCCCACCAGTGAAAGTCATGCATTAATTGCAGGCTTGTCCGGTGCGGCGATTTCCCTGCAAGGGGGGCTTTCCGGTATCAATCCGACGGAATGGATGAAGGTGATTTACGGACTGGGGCTCTCCAGTATTCTGGGCTTTGCCTCTGGATTCGGTGCATCAAAGATGACGATTTTCCTTTGTAAGGGCATGGAGCGCAAAAAGACCAATAAGTTCTTTACGGGAGCCCAGATTGCGGGCAGCGCGGCCACATCCTTTATGCACGGAGCTCAGGACGGACAGAAGTTTATGGGAGTGCTGCTTCTGGCGCTGTTTTTGGTCAACGGGTCCGATACGACAACGGTGGTGCAGCCACCGTTTTGGATGATGCTTCTTTGCTCTGTGGTGATGGGGCTGGGGACATCGATCGGTGGCAAGAAGATTATTAAGTCTGTGGGGATGGATATGGTTCGTTTGGAGAAATTCCAAGGATTTTCCGCGGATATTGCGGCGAGCTTTTGTTTGTTTTTATCCTCTGCCTTCGGTATTCCGGTTAGTACGACACACACAAAGACCACGGCGATTATGGGCGTCGGGGCGGTAAAACGTCTCTCGGCAATCAATTTCAGTGTGGTAAAGGAAATGGTACTGACCTGGATATTGACTTTCCCGGGATGCGGATTCATCGGCTTTTTGATGGCACAGTTGTTTATGCTGTTGGTGTAAGGTTTTGGGAATAGAATGTTAGAAGAATACATAGTTAAAAAAGGAGAGGAAGTTATGGCAAAAAAAAGTGATCGTTACTACTTTGATAATTTTATTGCGTGTGTGGAGTGTTCCCTTCGAGTGGCAACGTTGCTTGGGGAGACTTTAAAGAATTATTCTAAGGCAGACATGGCAAAGAAGCGAGAGCAGATTCATGAGATTGAGCATGAGGCGGACCGGAAGAAGCATGAGCTGATGAATATGTTAAATAAGGCGTTTATTACGCCGATCGAGCGGGAGGATATTGTATCACTGGCTCAGAATCTTGACGAAATTACGGATACCATTGAGGACGTGCTCCTGCGGATTTATATCTGCGATGTGGATACGATAAAGCAGAATGCGATAGAAATGACAGATCTTGTGATTACGGCCTGTGATGCCCTTAAGAATGCTATGGAGGAGTTCCCGGAGTTCCGTAAGTCTACGAAGCTCGCGGAGCATTTGATTCGTATTAACGATTTGGAAGAGAAGTGTGATCATCTGTATATTGAAGGTATGAGGAGGCTTTATACCGGCGGTGAAGATGCGTTGACCGTTATTGCATGGCGTGACATTTATTCTTATTTGGAGCGTTGTATGGATGCCTGCGAGCATGCGGCAGATATCATGGAAGCGGTCATTATGAAGAATTCGTAGGAGTAATAGTATGAAACGGTTGGAAGTATTTTTGAAGGGGTTATGGATCGGAGGGACCATGACAGTACCGGGGGTATCCGGAGGAACCATGGCAATCCTGGTGGGAATCTATGACAGGATCATCGGGGCGGTTAGCGGACTGGTGCCGGGGAGGAAACGGACAGAAGGAACGGAGCAGGTAGAGAAGAAGGATGGAAGTTTTGCAAATGATGTGGGCGTAACTGGACCGGAAAGCAGCCGGGGGAGATTTGATTGGGCAACCTATCGGAAAACTGCTCTGCGTAGCATTTTGTTCCTGACGGTGTTCCTTCTTGGGGCCGGGCTGGGAATGCTTCTGTTTGCAAAACTGATATCCAAACTTTTGGAGCAGCCTGTAGCAGGCAGTTATGTACGGTTTTTCTTTCTTGGTGCGGTAGCGGGAGGTATTCCGCTGATATTGGCCTCGGCCAAGGTGAAGAAGTTCACGGTATGGCTGATTTTCCTTCCGGTTGTGGGGGCGGGATTGGTGTACGGCCTGACCTTTTTGCCGGAGGAGATGTTTTCCCTGGAGACGGCAGGCGGTGTAGGTGCGTTACTTTTAAAGCTTGCAGGAGGAATCCTCCTTGCCGTTGCGCTGGTGTTGCCGGGAGTGAGTGCGTCTCAGATGCTCTATACGTTGGGGATTTACGAGGAACTCATTGCCTGTATCGGTGACCTTCGGGTAGTTCCGCTGCTTCCGTTGGGAATCGGTACGGTGTTGGGAATTTTATTGGTTACAAAGACGTTGGATATGTTGATGAGCAAGTATCCGAGGCAAACGTTTCTGATTATCTTCGGATTTATTTTAGGCTCCCTGCCGGAGTTGTTCCCAAGGAATGTGGTAGGAAACTATCTGTTGTGCGGCGTGTGTGTAGCAGTGGGATTCTTATTGGCGTATGCAATCGGTAAGAAGGAGCGGGAGAAGTGAATATCGGTTGAAAAACAAAAGCTCCGCAGAACAACTCTGCGGAGCTTTTATAGTTATGGTTGAGTTGTGCTTTTATTCTGCATCCGTCTTCTTGGTACCTGTCTTAGAAAGCAGGAACACCACAATCATAACGATGATGATGGTAGCGAAAATACCGAGCATACCTTTACCCATGATTTCAAGGGTAGCCATAACATTATCCCAATTGATATTCATCACAGTACCTCCTTATAACATACCGAGAACTAACTTGATTACAAGACCGCCCGCAACTGCGGAAGCAATCTGACCTGCTACGTTTGCGCCTGCCGCATGCATCAGGATGATGTTACCCGGCTCTTCCTTCTGTGCCATCTTCTGAACTACACGGGAAGCCATCGGGAATGCGGAAATGCCTGCAGCACCAACCATTGGGTTGATCTTGTTCTTGCGGAACAGGTTCAGGAACTTAACAAACATAACACCTGCGAAGGTATCGAAGATAAATGCAAGTAAGCCGATACCCATGATGATGAGGGTGTCTACCTGTACAAAATCTGCAGCCTTCATACTGAAGGAAATGGTGATACCGAGAAGCAAAGTAATCAGGTTTGCAAGGCCGTTCTGCGCGGTATCGGACATGGTACCGAGCACTCCGCACTCACGGAGCAGGTTACCGAACATAAGGAAGCCTACCAAAGAAACGGACTGCGGAGAAATGAAGCCTACGACAAAGGTAACGATAATCGGGAATAAAATACGGGTCATCTTGGAAACATTCTTCGGATTGTATTCCATATGGATGCAACGTTCCTTCTTGGTGGTGGAAACTTTGATAACCGCCGGCTGAATAATCGGAACAAGTGCCATGTAGGAGTAAGCCGCAACGGCGATTGCACCTACATACTTGGAATCTAATACCTGAGATACCAAAATCGCGGTCGGACCGTCCGCAGCACCGATAATACCGATGGATGCAGCGTCCTTTAAGTCGAAACCGAACAGTGCCGCAAGAGTAATTGCAATAAAAATACCGAACTGCGCCGCACCGCCGTATAAGAACATGGACGGGTTGGAAAGGAGCGGTCCGAAATCAATCATGGCACCGATACCGATAAACAGAAGAATCGGCATTGCCTCGGAAGCATGAATACCTACATGAAACAACCACTCGATAATACCTGCCGCCTCTACGCCCTCAATGGTCTGGTCCAACACAGACGTGAACGGGAAGTTAACAAGAATCGCGCCGAAACCCATCGGAACCAAGAGGGACGGCTCGTATTCCTTTTTGATACCCAGCCAAATGAGCAGGGCACCGATAACGTACATGACACACTGCTGCCAGGTGACAGACATTATGCCTTCGATTAAGAAATCCATAGTTTCTCTCCTTTAAGTAAGTAGTAGAGCAGCGCAAAAAGAAAAGACCTTCGCTACAACGAATCGAATGTTGTAACAAAAGTCTTGCCATTTCAATTCCGAGCGGATTGTTTCCAATCGTTCTGACGCTACGGAATGCACGATAGGTGCCGGCTACTCCCTTTTGAGTAACTTAACAAGTGTATTATAGCTTAAATATTGGAAAAAAGCTAGTACTTTTTGTGTTAAGAGGGTGCTAAGAAAAGGATAAGTAAGATGAAATTTGCAAAATTGACTCTTGGAGGATGTTATGGTATGCTAAATCTTAGTGAGAAACAAACGAGATTCGCGGGAGGTTTTTATGGAAAAATACAGTTATTCCGCATTTGCGTATGTATACGACGAGCTGATGGATAATGTGCCTTACGATGAATGGGCAGAGTATTTAATCGGACTTTTAAAGGAAAACGGTGTGCCGGAGGGACTGGTATGCGAACTGGGCTGCGGTACCGGTCAGATGACGCGTCGCCTGGCGGCAGCGGGTTATGATATGATCGGAATCGATTTGTCGGAAGAAATGTTAGATGTAGCCAGAGAACAGGAGTACGGAGCCTATGAGGGCGAGGACGACTTTGAGGATGAAAGCACAGGCGTATCGAAGGAAGAGAACGACACCTGTGAACCTTCCATCCTCTACCTTCAGCAGGATATGCGGGAGTTCGAGTTATACGGCACCGTATCTGCAGTGGTCAGTATTTGTGACAGCATGAATTACATGACCTCGGATGAGGATTTGTTACAGGTGTTCCGGCTGGTGAATAATTATCTGGACAAGGACGGCGTGTTTATTTTTGATATGAATACGGAGTACAAGTATAAGGAGCTGATGGGGGATACGACCATTGCGGAGAATCGCGAAGATGTCAGCTTTATTTGGGAGAATTTGTACGATGCGGAAAAGCGTCTGAATGAGTATTGCCTGACCTTGTTTGCAAAAGCCGAAACAGAGGAAGATGAAGAAGAGGGTGGTGCGCCGCTTTATGAAAAATACGAGGAGGTGCACTTGCAGCGGGCGTATCCTTTGGAGGAAGTAAAGCGGTTGCTTGCAGAAGCGGGGATGACCTTTGTGGAGGCCTATGATGTGCTGACCCACGAGGCGCCGGGACCGGAGTGCGAGCGGATGTATATTGTGGCAAAGGAAGGGCATCAGGACGGGAAGACGTATTTGTAGAGTGTTTTAGAGTGCAATTCGAAAGTACAATAGGAAAGCAAAAACAGTCCGGAGGAGCAGTATTCCTTCGGACTGTTTTGAATTAGATAAGACTATTCGGATAAGGCTTTTTCCAGTAAGGCATCCTGTAATACCTTTGAAAAATTCATATGGTTCTTTTCACCGTAGGTGTTGAGCCAGGCCGGGATTGTAATGTTTTTACGGACGGCCTTTTCTCCGTATTTTTCTGCGTAGGCATCAATGTCCAAAACCAAATCGTTGATAAAACAATTGTAATCGGTCAGAATATGGTCACGGGGAGTCGGTTGCGGGATAGTATTTCCTTCCTCCAATTCACCGAGAATCCAACCGCTGGCGGCATCGATACCCATCTCAATGGCATGGAGCAGGGAGTCGCCTTCGGTTACGCACCCCGGCAAATCCGGAATGCTGACAGTGTATCCTTCTTTTTCAATGCAAGGAGTAAAAATTGCTGGATATATAAGTTTCATAGAATCGCTTCCTTTCGTTGTTCTATTTCAGACCGGCCTGTTGGAGGATGGAGCGAGCCGTGCCTTTATCTACATTGCCGGAGTGAAATGGAATGGTTACCTTTCCGGGCTTTTCATGGTGTTTGTAATGACGGTGAGAACCGACTTGCTTTGTAAAGTACCAACCGTCCTTTAATAATAATTTTTCAATTTCTATTGCTCTCATATTGTACCTCCCTATACTATATTATGCGCATAATGCGTATAGGTGTCAAGGGGGTTTAGTATACAGTTGCAAAAAAATTGACTGTCAAAGTTTGTTGTGGTATTCTGACTGTGATGAAACGCGAAAAAGAAAACATGATATGTTTTAAGGAGACTTTATGACCATAGACGACAAAAAGGCCTTCCGCAAAGCAATGCTTGCCAAGCGGGACGCCATTCCTTATGAAAACAGAATAGAAGCAGACGAGGCCCGGAATGAGCGTATCCGGAACTGGGAAGTCTATCATAATGCGGAGCTGCTGCTTTTTTATGTGAGCTATCGCAGTGAGGCAGACACCCTGCAGTTACTTAAGAAAGCTTTGGAGGCAGGTCGGAATGTGGCGGTGCCGAAGGTAATGGGGACGGACATGGTGTTTTACCGGATTACCGAGTTTTCGCAACTTATCGAAGGATATAAAGGGATTTTGGAGCCGGACAGGTCGCGTTGTGAGGCGGTAACAAGTGTTTTCCCACAGCGTACCATTCTTTTCGTCCCGGGCTGTGCATTTGACCAAAAGGGTGGCCGTATGGGCTATGGCGGCGGATTTTACGACCGGTTTATGGAACAGTATCCGGATGTGTTACGGGTGGCGCTTGCTTACGAGGAGCAGTTGGTGGAGGAAGTGCCGCGGGAGGCACACGATAAAGAGGTAGATGTCGTTATTACAGAGGCGCGGATGGTGCAGACGCCGGAAACGGATTAGAGTGGCAGTCGCGAAAATTACAATTATGGTACTTAGATAGATATGGAGGAAGGATACATGGATAGAACATACGGAGTGAGAGGAACCCGTGCTAAGGAACTGTTTTTGGATGGCTATAATTGTGCCCAGGCGGTGGTGCTGGCCTATGAGGATTTTTTTGAGGAAAGCCCGGAAGCACTGGCACAGCTGGTGTCGGCCTTTGGTGGCGGCATGGGGAGACTTCGTGAGGTGTGTGGTTCTGTCAGCGGTATGTTTTTTGTGTTAAGTAAAGTGTACGGTTATGCAGACCCGAAAGACGGGGATGGGAAGATGGATTTGTATGCCAGAGTACAGGAATTGGCGGCACGGTTTAAGGAGCGGAACGGCTCGATAGTATGCCGGGAACTACTGGGGGTGGCTGAGAAGGTAAGTGCGCCGGTGCCGGAGGCTAGAACACCGGAATACTACAAAAAGCGTCCTTGCCCGGACATCATTGCGGATGCAGCAGATGTTTTGGAGGAGTATTTGCGGGAGCAGGGAAAGTTGAAATAAAGACATAAATCCCGACGAAAGGTTTCTTAAAAACAGATTTTGGAGAATTTCAAGAAAAACAGAATAATATAGCAAAAATCAAGACACGCTAACCTAAAGTGAATTTTATAGGAGGGCGTGTCTTGACCGGTTTAAAGGAGAATTTTGAAGAGAGCGTGGCGTATTTTAATACTACGCTTCGGGTAAACGAGAATTTTGATGTGCTGTACCACACCTTTGAAATGGGTGGGAAGAAGGCTTGCATGTATTTTATCGACGGTATGGTAAAGGATGAGGTCATGCAGAAGCTGTTGCAGTTTTTTTTCGGACTGCAGGCAAAGGATATGCCGGAGGACATCCACGGAGTGTTAAAGAAGTTTATGCCTTATGTGGAGGTGGGGCTCATTACATCGGCGGATGAGGCCATCCGGAATATTTTGTCCGGGGTACCGGTGCTGATTTTGGAAGGATATGACAAACTTATTTCCATTGATGCCAGAACCTATCCGGCCCGTAGCGTGGATGAGCCGGAGAAGGACAAAGTGATGAGGGGTTCCAGAGACGGCTTTGTGGAGACGTTGGTGTTTAATACGGCGCTGATTCGCAGACGAATCCGAGACCCGAGACTTACCATGTATATTACAGAGGCGGGGACCGTATCTCATACGGATATTGTACTTTGCTACATGGAAGACCGGGTGGAGAAAAAGTTTCTGGAGGAGTTAAAGCGCCGGATTAAAAAGATTTCCGTGGAATCCCTGACTATGAACCAACAGAGCCTGGCAGAGTGTCTGTACCACGGAAAATGGTTCAATCCCTTTCCGAAGTTTAAGTTTACGGAACGGCCGGATGCGGCGTCTGCAGCGATATTGGAAGGCGATATTATTATTTTGGTGGACAATGCCCCTCAGGCTATGATTCTTCCTACCACGATTTTTGATATTGTGGAGGAGGCGGACGATTATTACTTTCCGCCGATTACGGGAACCTATTTGCGTATTACCCGGTTTATAACAAACATTTTAGCGCTGATTCTGACACCGACCTTTATGCTTCTCATGCAACACCCCGAGTGGATCAGTGAACGATGGCAGTTCATTGTGGTGAAGGAGCCCCTCAATATTCCGCTTCTGTTGCAGTTTTTGATTTTGGAATTTGCCCTGGACGGATTGCGGTTGGCGTCTCTGAATACGCCGAATACCTTAAGTTTACCGCTCAGCGTTATCGCCGGTGTGATTATCGGTGATTTTACGGTACAGTCGGGGTGGTTTAATTCCGAAGCCATGTTATATATGGCCTTCGTCGCCATTGCGAACTACACCCAGGTGAGTCTGGAACTGGGGTATGCACTGAAATTTATGCGCATTATTCTGTTGGTTCTGACTCATTGCTTCGGACTCTGGGGCTATATCGGCGGTATTGTGCTGGATATTTTGGCCATTTCCTTTAACAAGACCATTGGCGGAAGAAGTTACTTGTATCCGTTGGTACCGCTAAAACCGAGACAGCTGGTGCAGCGGATTTTCCGTGTGCCGTTGCCGAAGAGCGAAAACCAGAAAGCAGTCCGGTAAGAAGCCCTTTTTTCGCAAAATTCGGTTGTTTCCTTGTCCTAAGTATGCTATCATAAGAATAGTAGTTTTATCCGGGAACGATAGCCGGGAAAGGAGACTAACATGGGTTTTAAGCTGGTTCACGGGAGCAGTGCGATCCCGTTTGTAGTAGAAAAAGAAGCGTTTGAAGGTGTACGCCTGATTGCGGAAAAGGTAGGTAAGGATATACAGCTGGTATCCGGGCGTTTGCCGAAGATAGAACAGCCGAAAAAGATAAAGAAGCCGTCGGGCTGTGTGCTGGCGGCGACAATAGGACAGAGTCCGATTTTGGATTTGTATGAGAACGAGGGACTTCTGGATTTGTCCGATATTAAGGGCAAGAGAGAGGTCTATAAGATAGCGGTAGTTGGCGAAGGAAATAAGGCGGTTCTGGTGGTGGCCGGCAGCGACAAGCGGGGTACCATTTACGGTCTGTTCCACATTTCCGAGTGCATCGGGGTGTCTCCGCTGGTGTACTGGGCGGATGTGCCCCCGGTAAGGTGTAAGGAGCCGACGGTGGCGCATGCGCAGATGATTACGTCCAAGGAGCCGTCCGTAAAATACAGAGGATTTTTTATTAACGATGAGTGGCCGTCCTTCGGAAACTGGAC
>JAZUBD010000370.1:0-2523 GCA_045638305.1 Lachnospiraceae bacterium | reverse complement strand
CCGCTTGGCCTCCGACTTCCCATCCCATAACCGTTACAGTTTCACCGATATTCGCATTGCTTACCTCGGTACATCTGTGGCTTCTCTTTAAGCCCATCATTGATTCTGCCATTTCTTTTTCCTCCTTCGTTTCTCTTTGATTATAAGAAAATTATCAAAAGGAAACTTCACTCATTTTTATATAGTACACCATTTTAAGCTCCGTGTAAATAGTGTTTTTTATGATTTGCAAAAGTTGCATACTCCTTAATTTCCTCGAACTCTTCGGAATGATATAATTTCATAAATTCTAAGAATATTCCCATATCCAAGTCCTTGGAATCTTCAATCATCATCTCCAATGCCGTATCAAACTCAAAGGCCTTCCGGTACGGTCGTTCCGACACCAGTGCACAAAAGGTATCACACACTTTAAGCATCCGGGCCGAAAAGGGAATCTTGCTCCCCGCCAGATTATCCGGATAGCCGGACCCGTCAAAATTCTCGTGATGATGGTACACCGCCTTAATAATCGCCTCCGGATACCCGCATGCCTCCAGCATCTTCTTTGCATTCTCCGCATGCATACGCATGTAGCGCATTTCTTCGATTTTCATGGCGCTTTTATCTCGTCCGTACAGCACCTGACCCAACTGAAGCTTTCCGATGTCGTGAAGACCCGCTGCCGTCAGCATCATTTCCTTATACTCCTCGGAAATACCGGAAGCCTCACACAATAGGCGCACGGTTTTCGTTACCAGCACACCGTGGTCAATGGCGTCCGCCAAATCCTCTTGTACCATCGCACCGTTTCCGGTCTTTTGTACAATTTCTCTGATATTGTAGTATGTCCGTTCAAAATCATCCTTACCCTGGTACATTGTTCTCCTCGCCTTTCATTTTTTACCGGAACAACACTAATAGAGTCCTTTGTATTGTTCAAAAAAAGCGTGTTTACGCGCAATCATCTCATCCGTACGTTCCAGATAATCCTTTAAACTCTTTACATTCTCGGAACGTTCGATACGTTCTCCGCCGGATAATACCAGCTTGGTCGCTCCGCCGGCTCCCAGCGCCAGAATGGAATGCTTCTCTTCCATAATCAGGATATTGTAAAGCCCCTCTTTTCCCGGTCTTGCATATCCTACATTTTCCAGATTTTCTTCCATATTCTTCTGACGATATAAATAATACGGCGCGTAACCGTTTTCCTTTGCAAATTTCACCGATGCCGTCAGCATATCACTGACCTGTACCGCACCTTTATCCTCATACTGCTCCTTCTCGATGTTAAGACGGGCAGCTCTCTTTAAGGCAAGGGTATGTACCGTCACACTGTCCGGAGAAAGTTCACCAATCTTACGAAGTGTCACTTCCACATCCTCCGCATTTTCCCCGGTGAGTCCGATAATCAAATCCATGTTGATATTGTCAAAACCGATGCGTCTCGCTTCTGCGTAAGCTCTGCAAATATCTTCCGTGGTATGCATTCTCCCAATGACGTCCAGCGTCTTTTGATTCATGGTCTGCGGGTTAACGGAAATACGACTGATTCCCTCCTCATAGAGCATCTGCAGTTTTTCCGTGGTAATGGTATCCGGTCTTCCGGCCTCCACCGTCCACTCCGCAATCCGCTCCGTCGGGAAGTACTTTTTTACGGTACGAATCACATCACGCAGTTCCTCTGCCGAAAGAGCTGTCGGCGTTCCTCCACCGAAATAAACCGTTGCCAGTCGTTTGTCTGCCAACAGTTCCGCACTTGCTTCTATTTCCTTTTTTAACGCTTCTACATAAGCACCGGTCTGATGTCCGAACCTGGACAACGGATAGGAAGTAAAGGAGCAATACAGACAAGTGGTGGGACAAAACGGAATGCCCACATACAAGCTGTAGCTGTTTTTATAATCAATTGCCGTCAGTAGCTCTTTTTCCTTTTTTGCCACCGCAAGACTTAGGTCTCTCTTTTCTTTCGAGCAGTAGTATTCTTCCTGCAAAAACGCATCAATAGACTCCGGCTCTTCTCCCGTCTCCAGACGCTCCAACACCTGCTTTACCGGACGTACCCCGGTTAAAGTTCCCCACGGAAGTTCCTTGCCGGTTTCTCTTGACAGCATCCGGTATACGGCACGCTTTACTTCGTCCCGGAACTTCTTCCGCCCCGTAAAAGGTACCTTCTTTTCTTCCTTCTGCACCGCGCAGGACAAATCGCCGTCCCGGTAAAGAGAAAGGGTAAAGCCCTCTTCCCGCCAGTCTCCTGCCAGAAGATACCGTCCGGAAGCTGCCGATGCATCATCGTTGTCCGTCCCTTCAGCATCCGCCGTCATACCATCCGTTCCTCCTGCAAGCACACTTTCCGGTCCCCCTCCAAAGGAAACCATTAGCTCCTCCTTCGGGAAAAAGGACTTATAAAGCGGCCGGATATCCTGCTCAAAATCCTCACTCGTCAAATGTAATCGAATCATGTTTCTATCCTTCTATCAAATTCTATGCGTTCGGTACAAACGGGTTTTCCCGCATCTCCGAACCGATATCCGTAGACTCTCC
>JAZUBD010000369.1:0-4936 GCA_045638305.1 Lachnospiraceae bacterium | reverse complement strand
ACCGCAAACCCGACCTATGTGGCTGCGGATTTACTGTCTCAGGCGGAGCACGATGAGCTGGCTTCCGCAATCCTGATTACCACCAGTGAAGAGGTGGCAACGAAGGTAAGCGCAGAAGTAGACCGTTTTGTGGCACAGCTTTCCAGAAAGGCAATTTTAGAGAAGTCTTTGGATAACTATGGATACATTTTATTGGCAGACAATATGAACGATGCCATTGACGCCGTAAACGAAATCGCATCCGAGCACTTAGAGCTTGTAACGAAGGATGCCTTTACCGTTATGACCAAGATTAAGAACGCCGGAGCTATCTTTATCGGAGAATATTCCAGTGAGCCGCTTGGTGACTACTTCGCAGGCCCGAACCATGTCCTTCCGACCAACGGAACCGCAAAGTTCTTCAGCCCGCTGGAGGTAGATGACTTCATCAAGAAGTCCAGCATTATCTCTTACTCCAGAGAGGCACTGGAGCCGATTCACGAGGATATTATCGACTTTGCAAAAGCAGAGGGCTTGACTGCACATGCAAATTCCATTGCGGTGAGATTTGGCAAGGAAGTGAAGTAATAGTATTCCGTGAGGTGAGTGCGAATGAAAGAAGCTGTATTCTTAGATTTCTATGGTACCGTTGTTTTTGAAGATGGCGAGAATATTGAAAAAATCTCCCAAATAATACAGAATACCGGTGAGGTAAAGGATATCTCCGAGGTGGGTTCTTATTGGTGGAATGAATTTTATAACGTTTTTGTAAATGCCTATGGTGAAACTTTTAGAACCCAAAGAGAGATTGAACTGCAATCCTTGGCAAAAACCATAAAGTATTTTAAGTCGTCGGCGGATGCGGTACAGCTTAGTAATGAGATGTTCGAGTATTGGCAAAAACCTCTGATTTTTGAAGAGGCAAAACAGTTTTTTGAAACGTGTCCGGTGCCGATTTATATTGTGTCCAATATAGATACGGTTGACATTATGGAAGCGATAAAGTTCCACAGATTAAAACCGACAGATGTATTTACCAGTGAAGATGCAAAATCCTATAAGCCGAGGAAAGAGTTATTCGAATATGCATTAAAGGCTACAGGATTAAAGCCGGAGCAGGTGGTGCATATCGGAGATTCCTTAAGCAGTGATGTAAAAGGAGCCTCTGCCCTTGGAATCGATACCATATGGTTGAACCGACGAAACAGAGAAGTTCCTGAGGGAGTATGTTCTGTGGGAAGTCTGTTGGAAGTGTTTGATACGAAGTTTTTCTTATAAAGTAAGGGCGTGCATCAGAAAGGAGAAGGTTATGAGAACATCGAAAGTTGAAAGAAATACCAAAGAAACCCAGATTGTTTGTGAGTTAAATTTAGACGGTTCCGGTACCGCCAAGGTGGACACCGGTGTCGGTTTCCTGGATCACATGTTAAACAGTTTTGCACGGCACGGGTTCTTTGATTTGACCTTGTCCGTAAAGGGTGATTTGTATGTGGATTGTCACCACACCATCGAGGATACCGGTATTGTGTTAGGTCAGGCTATTAAAGAGGCGGTAGGAAATAAGGAGGGCATTAAGCGTTACGGTTCCTCTTTGCTTCCGATGGACGAGACCTTGGTGCTTTGTGCCATTGATTTGTCCGGCAGACCGTATTTGAATTTTGATATGACCTTTACCGCAGAACGTGTGGGTTATTACGACACGGAGATGGTAAAAGAGTTTTTCTATGCGGTGTCCTATGCCGCAGGTATGAATTTACATATTAAGCAGATGGACGGCAGCAACAATCATCACTTAATCGAGGCGGCCTATAAGGCCTTTGCGAAAGCGCTGGATGAGGCGACCATGGCAGAGCCGAGACTGACGGGAACCTTGTCTACCAAGGGGACTCTGTAAGCGCAAGAGGCAGATAGGCAGCGCTAAAGAAATTGAGTAGATAGAAATAACCGGTTGCCTGTGAAATGCAGGCAACCGATAGATAAAGGAGAAACAGGAATGAAATTATATCCGGCAATCGATATTAAAAACGGACAGTGCGTGCGTCTTTGTCAGGGCGTATTTTCCGACGTAAATGTGTATGCGGAGAAGCCGTATACCGTGGCAAAGGAGTTTGAGGCAGCAGGAGCTTCCTTTATCCATATCGTGGATTTGGACGGCGCTTTGGCGGGACATACCGCAAATGCAGAGGCGATTTCCGAGATTGTAAAGAATGTTTCCATCGGTACGGAAATCGGTGGCGGTATTCGTACTATGGAAGATATCAAGTCGAAGTTGAATTTGGGACTGAATCGTGTTATTATAGGTACGAAGGCAGTAAAAGAGCCGCAGTTTATTAAGGAGGCTATTGATGCGTTCGGTGCCGACCATGTGGTCATCGGGATTGATGCCAAGGACGGTATGGTAGCCATCGAAGGCTGGGAGACGGTCAGTGACCGTTCTGCGGTAGCGTTTGCGTTAGAAATGAAGAAGCTGGGTGCGACCACGGTGATTTATACCGATATTGCAAGAGACGGTATGCTGACGGGCCCGAATTTTCAGCGTACGGAAGAGATGATAAAGGAGACCGGCATGGAGATTATTGCTTCGGGCGGTGTCTCCTGTATGGAGGATCTGGTACGTCTTAACGAAATCGGTTGTGCCGGAGCCATCATCGGCAAGGCGATTTACGAAAAGAGAATCAACCTTGCGGAAGCGGTGGAGCGTTTCGAGCGCTAGGGAAAGGAGAAAGCATGCGAAAGAAATTATTTGCTTACATCAATACGGAGAGTGAATTCGAGGAGAATGTGGCAGAAGCCGTAAACCGTTATTTCTTAAATGGTGCGGACGGCCTGTTCCTTTACAGTTATATTGCGGAGGACGCTTACAAGGAAGAGTTTTTCCATATGATTAAGCGTGTGACCGAGGATTTGGCACTGGATTATTTTGTGGGCTGTCACGTGGCTCGTTTCGAGGACGTGAAGAAGGCTTTTTATACCGGTGCATCCGCAGTGGTGATTCCGGCGGACGGTCTGGAGGACTGGGGCGTGATTAAGGAGTCTGTGGACCGGTTCGGCAGTGAGAAGATTTTTGTGGAGTTAAATGCGTCTAAGGCGGACAGTGAAGAGGGTGTTGCGGCGCTTTCCGCAAGAGTAGCAAAGGCATGCGGTCTCGGTGCCGGCGGCATTATGTTAAAGCATGTGACCTTAGGTCCGTGTCTGACCGCATATATTAAGACGATTACCGTTCCGGTGATGATTCGTGACAGTCTTGTGCGTAATTCCGTAGAGGATATTCTCGGTACGGAGGGCGTTTCCATTTTGTCTACGAACTATTATAAAAACAAGGATATGCGCAGAGTGAAGGAAAACTTGACGACGAGCGGTATTGATATGTACCATCTGGAGAGTTCCATGCCGTTTTCTGCATTTAAGAAGGACGCGGCCGGGTTGGTGCCGGTGGTGGTACAGGATTACCGTACCAATGAGGTTCTGATGCTTGCCTATATGAATGAAGAGTCTTATAATAAGACGATTGAGGACGGTCGTATGACCTATTATTCCCGCAGTCGTCAGGAGCTTTGGTTAAAGGGAGATACCTCCGGTAATTATCAGTACGTGAAGTCTCTCTCTATTGACTGCGACAAAGATACGATTTTAGCAAAGGTGTATCCGATCGGACCGGCATGTCATACGGGGCATACCAGTTGCTTTTATACCGATTTGGTAGAAGGCGAGCAGGAAGCATTATCCCCACAGGAAGTGCTGGAAGACTTATATTCTACGATTGTAGATAGAAAGAATCATCCGAAGGAAGGTTCTTATACCAACTATCTGTTTGAAAAGGGTATCGATAAGATTTTAAAGAAGTGCGGCGAAGAGGCAACAGAGATTGTCATTGCGGCAAAGAATCCGGAGGCTGAAGAGTTAAAGTATGAAATCGCAGATTTCCTGTATCATTTGTCCGTACTTATGGTAGAATGTAACTTGAACTGGGATGATGTCATGACGGAGCTTGCGCATCGCAGATAGGATAGAAAAGGCAGAAAGGCGGTATAGTGTATGGAGTTTTTAGGTGCATTGGTAACTTACGGGTTAAAGTTTATTGTGCTGGGTGCGGCAGCCTTTGGTGCGATTTTACTGGGGATTTTTCTTCGGAAGAGAAAGAATGCGGCTGCAGTAGAAGAAGAGAACGAGTAGAGTAAAAGAATAGGTCAATTGGGGCTGTGGCACAGTGTGCGCGGCCCTGTTTTGCTACATGAGGGTATTTGGTACGTCAGTGCGTAAAAGTATGTAGGTAAGAAGCGTAGTACGGAATATAAGAGATAAGGAGTAAGTATGTTACAGAAATTAAAAAAACGGTATATAGGGGATAAAGCCTTTTACCGGATGACACTGGGAATCGCGGTGCCGATTATGATTCAGAACGGTATCTCCAATTTTGTCAGTATGCTTGATAATATTATGGTGGGAAATGTCAGTGCGGAGCAGATGAGCGGCGTTTCCATCGTGAATCAGTTAATCTTTGTATTTAACCTGATGATTTTCGGCGCTGTATCCGGCGCCGGCATTTTCGGTGCTCAGTTTTACGGGAGCGGCGATACCAAAGGAGTCAGAGATACCTTTCGATTTAAAATCCTCAGCTGCGGTGTGTTGACGGCCTTGGGAATCCTTATATTTCTGGGATTCGGAGATGTCTTGATTCGTCAATATTTGCAAGGTGAGGGTGATGCTGCCCAGATTGAAGCCTGTTTCGGTTATGCAAAGCAGTATTTGATGATTATGATGGTGGGCTTTATCCCGTTTTATGTATGCCAGTGTTATGCGTCCACCCTTCGTGAGACCGGAGAAACGATTTTACCGATGGTGGCCGGTATTGCGGCAGTAGTGATTAATTTAGGTTTGAATGCAGTATTGATTTTCGGTCTGCTGGGGTTCCCTGCCATGGGAGCGGCAGGAGCGGCAGTCGCAACGGTGATTTCCC
>JAZUBD010000368.1:0-2168 GCA_045638305.1 Lachnospiraceae bacterium | reverse complement strand
CGGTGTCCCTTGCTTTGGCAAAAGCGGAGGCGGACGGACTGAAAATGCCGCTGTATCGTTATGTGGGAGGTCTAAACGGAAGAAAGATGCCGCTTCCGATGATGAATATTTTAAACGGTGGACGTCATGCGGGAAACAATCTGGACGTGCAGGAGTTTATGATTTTGCCGGTGGGAGCGGAGCGCTTTTGCGTGGGACTGCGCCGGTGCTGTGAGGTCTATCATGCTTTGGCAGCTATTTTGGAAGAGAAGGGGCTTTCTACGGGAATCGGCGACGAGGGTGGCTTTGCGCCGGATTTAAGCAGTGAGGAAGAGGCGATTGAGCTGATTCTTGCCGCTATTGAGAGGGCAGGTTATACCGCCGGTGCGGGGAAGGATTTTATGATTTCCCTGGATGTGGCTGCTTCCGAGTGGAAGGAAGAAAAGAAAAGCAGCGGCCAGTTTTCTTACCGGTTGCCGAAAAAAGGTGAAGTATTTACTTCGGAGGGTCTCATGGAGCATTGGGATACGTTAACAAAGAAGTATCCGATTTACTCCCTGGAGGACCCGTTGGATGAAGAAGACTGGGACGGTTGGAGAATGCTGACGCAGCGAATCGGAAACCGTGTGATGCTGGTAGGAGACGATTTGTTTGTTACAAATCCGAAGCGGCTGCGATACGGAATAAAGAACGAGGCTGCAAATGCGATTTTGATTAAGCCGAATCAAATCGGTTCCTTATCGGAAACCATGGAAGCTATCCGGATTGCCACGGAAAACGGATACCGTGCCATCATGTCTCACCGAAGCGGAGAGACGGAAGATACTACAATTGCCGATTTGGCCGTGGGGTTAAATACCGGATTTATTAAGACCGGAGCACCGTGCCGCGGAGAACGGACCGCAAAATACAATCGCTTGTTACAAATCGAAGCTGAACTGCGTGGTGGAAAGTAGGGTTGGTAAAAGAGAAAGTGAAACAGCCTCCGGGGGTTTGACCGGAGGCTGTTTGCGAGAAAGAAAGGAATGAATAAACAAAAAATTGATATAAGCGTAATTAGGTTTGGGTTTAGCCCATGGTTACGGTAACGTTGTATTCGGTCTTGCCCTTTACATACGGGATAACGTGACCGTCTACCTGTACACCGTCTACAGTAAGGGAAACAACGCCCTTTTCTACATTCTGCGGATTCTTTACGGTAATGTTATAAACACCTTCGCGGAATGCTCTGGTTAATGTGAAATCGCCGAAGCCCTTCGGTACACACGGATTAACGGAAAGTCCGTTGTGGGTCGGGTAAACACCTAAAATGTACTGGGAGATGTTTACGAAGGTCCATGCTGCGGTACCGGTGAGCCAGCTGTTCTTTGCCTCGCCATGGAACTTTGCATCACGGCCTGCAACCATCTGGGAATATACATACGGCTCGGTACGATGGATTTCACTGATTTCTTCTACGTAAGCCGGACAAGTCTTCTGATAAATTTCGAATGCACGGTCACCTCTGCCGATGACGGTCTCCGCAATGGATACCCACGGATTGTTGTGGCAGAAGATACCTGCATTTTCCTTGTATCCCGGCGGGTAGGAGGTGATTTCACCAAGCTCTAAGTGATACTTGGTATAAGCCGGCTGTAAAATCATAACGCCGTACTTGGTATCGAGACGCTCCTTTACGGAGTCTAATGCCTTCTTAGCAAGACCTTCCTCTACACCGACACCTGCAAGTACACAGAAGCCCTGCGGCTCAATGAAAATCTGGCCTTCTTCACATTCCTTGGAACCTACCTTGTTGCTGTAAGCATCGTAAGCACGAACGAACCATTCGCCGTCCCAACCGTCTGCAAGGATAGCATCGTACATAACCTTTACTTCCTTACGAGCACGCTCTGCCTCAGCGGTATCGCTGAGAAGCTCGGCAAGCTGTGCGTACTCTTCGCCGTACTTTACAAACATACCTGCGATGAATACGGACTCCGCTACCGGGCCTTCACTCGGACCGAAGGTCTGGAAGGACTCACCCGGATGCTCGGAGAAGCAGTTTAAGTTGAGACAATCGTTCCAGTCTGCACGACCGATTAACGGTAAGTTGTGCGGACCCTTGTGATTGATAATATAGTCTAAGGAACGCTTTAAGTGCTCCATTAAGGACGTTGCTACGGACATGTCGTTGTCATACGGCACGGTCT
>JAZUBD010000367.1:0-4209 GCA_045638305.1 Lachnospiraceae bacterium | reverse complement strand
GATTACCCATAAGCTGCTCAGTTCTGCGGTAGAGAAGGCACAGAAGAAAATAGAGAATAACAACTTCGCAATTCGTAAGAATTTGTTGGAGTATGACCGCGTAAATAACGAACAGAGAGAGGTTATTTACGGTGAGCGTAGAAAGGTGCTGGAGGGCGCCAACATGCGCGATACCATCTTTAAGATGGCAAACGATGTGGTAGAGGGCTGTGTAGACAGCTGTATCGGAGATGATCAGGATGCGGAAAATTGGGATCTTCACGAGTTGAACAGCCTGCTTCTTCCGATTGTGCCGCTGGCTCCGGTTGAGTTGACCGAGGACCAGAAGAAGCATATGACCAAGAAGGAATTGGTGCAGCAGTTAAAGGCCGAGACCGTAAAGCATTACGAGGCAAAGGAAGCGGAGTTCCCGGAAAAGGAGCAGCTGCGTGAGGTGGAGCGAGTAATCTTACTTCGTGTCATTGATCGTAAGTGGATGGACCACATTGATGATATGGATCAGCTGCGTCAGGGTATCGGCGTACAGGCCTACGGCCAGAGAGATCCGGTGACCGAGTATAAGTTCCAGGGCTTTGAGATGTTTGCCGCAATGACCGCCGCTATCAGTGAGGATACGGTAAAGGCATTGATGAATGTCCGTATCGAGCAGAAGGTAGAGCGTGAGCAGGTGGCAAAGGTAACGGGTACCAACCGTGATGATACCCTTGCCAAGGCACCGGTAAAGCGTTCCGATAAGAAGGTACAGCCGAATGATTTATGTCCGTGCGGTTCCGGCTTAAAGTACAAGAAGTGCTGTGGCAGAAACGCGTAAGAGTTGTCCGGGATTGCCGGAGCGAAGCATAAAAGGCGCCGTGGGCGTTAGGAAAGAAGGTGAGCAGATGGTAGAGTTGGATGCGATTAAGTACGAACTCTCCGGATTTGAAAAACCGCTGCTTGAAATGGGGGATTCACTTTGACCTCGCAGGCAAGCGTGAAAAGATTCAGGAAATAGAAGCAATTATGCAGGAACCGGGCTTTTGGGACGATGCGGACAAGTCGCAGAGCTATATGAAGGAGCTGAAAAATCTCAAGGATGCGGTTGCTGATTACGATATGTTAAAGACAGAGTACGAGGATGTGCAGACCTATCTGGAGATGGGCTATGAGTCCGGAGATGCGTCTTTGGTGCCGGAGGCACAGGAGGCCATGGAGTTGTTCAAGACCCATTACGAGAGGATGCATCTGGCAACTCTGCTCTGCGATGAATATGATAAAGAGGATGCGATTCTGACCCTGCATGCAGGTGCCGGCGGTACGGAGAGCTGTGACTGGGCTTCCATGCTGTGCCGTATGTATCAGCGATGGGCGGATAAACGTGGGTTTACTACGGAGATGATTGATTTTCTTGACGGAGATGAGGCAGGGTATAAGTCTGTTACCCTGGAAATCCGGGGAGAGAATGCCTATGGATATTTGAAGTCGGAGCACGGAGTACACCGGTTGGTGCGTATTTCTCCGTTTAACGCGGCGGGTAAGCGTCAGACCTCCTTTGTATCCTGTGATATTATGCCGGATTTAAAGGAAGCGCCGGAGGTGGAAATCGACGAGAAGGATTTGCGTATCGATACGTACCGTTCCAGCGGTGCGGGCGGTCAGCACGTCAACAAGACCTCTTCCGCAATCCGTATTACTCATTTGCCGACAGGAATTGTGGTACAGTGTCAGAACGAGCGCTCCCAGTTTCAGAATAAGGATAAGGCAATGCAGATGTTAAAGGCGAAGCTGTACCTGTTACAGGAGCAGCAGAACGCGGAAAAGGAATCCGGTATCCGCGGCGAAGTGAGGGATATTAATTTCGGAAATCAGATTCGTTCCTATGTGTTACAACCGTACACCATGGTAAAGGATCATCGGACCAATGAAGAGGTGGGCAATGCCCAGACGGTATTGGACGGTAATCTGGACCCGTTTATGAATGCGTATTTAAGATGGAATGCAACAGGGAAAACAAAAGAATAGGTTAGAATAGGAGGTATTGTATGGCGGAAAGAGACATTATTTTTCTGGTAGGTAAGGATGAGTACGGTCTGGATGTACAGGGGATTACCGCGATCGAGTCCATGACGGACATTGTTCCGGTTCCGAATGCACCGGCCTGTATTCTCGGTCTGATGCATCTGCGAGGGGAAGTAATACCGGTCTATAGTCTGCGGAAGCGCTTCGATATGGAAGAAGTGACCGATATGGCAAAGAATAAGCTGATTGTAGCCCGCTATAACGGCAAATCCATTGCACTTAAGGTAGATGAAGTACTGGAAATGCATGATTTCGAAGAAAGTACGCTTTCCGATACTCCGGTGATTGCTAAGTCCGCCAGAACCACCTATATACGTGCGGTAGCCAACAAACAGGGCAAACTGGTACTTCTTCTGGAGCCGTCCGGAATGTATGAGGGAGACGAAGAGGCACAGATGGAAGAAGCATTGAAAAAGATGAAAGAAGAATAATTAGAGTTTTTCTTAAGAAAAGGGAGAAATCGCAGAAGCGGTTTCTCCCTTTTGTATGCAGGCGCGCAATAATTACGAGGAAATCGGTTTTGCCTCGTTTTTCAGTTTGATTAACTTCCATTTGCCGCTCTTGTAACGAAGGAACACAAGAACGGTCCGGAGAAACTGGTCGCAGGCAAGTGCAATCCAGGCGCCGTACAGGTCGAGGCCTGCGATATTAACAAGAATCCACGCAACAGTCGGGCGCACGGCTAAAACAGTTATCGTGGTAATGAGCGCGGTAGATTTCGTATCTCCGGCGCCGCGAAGTCCTCCGGCAATAATGAACTGGGAGGTTTGGAACGGCTGCAGGAATGCGACAAAGAGCATAATCCTACCGCCCATTTCAATAATATTGACATCCTTGTTGTATAGGCTGACGATATCACCGCCGAAGAATGCGAAGATAAGGCCCAATAAAATTGCGACGCAGAATCCGATGTTTCTTGTTTTACTGCAGTAGGCTTGTGCCATGTCGGAACGTTTCCGGCCGAGGGACTGGCCTACTAGGGAGGTGGCGGATACCGCAAAGGCCTGACCGGTCATAAAGGACAGAGCCTGGATGTTCATGCATAACTGATGCGTTGCGTAGGCGGTTTTGCTTAAGGATGCTACGATGAGTGCGAATAACACCATACCGGCACGCATCAAAAGCTGCTCGGCAGCAGCAGGAAGGCCGATACCGGCGATATTGCCCAACATGGTTTTCTCCGGCTTGAAGCCTTTTTTGGGTTCCAGCTTCAGAAAACTGTTGCCGCGAAGAATGACGCAAAGTGCAATAATAAATGCAACCAACTGACCGATGACGGTAGCAATGGAAGCTCCGGCTACACCAAGCTTTGGGAAACCTAAATTACCACCGATTAAGAGCCAGTTAAACAATACGTTGACTGCATTTGCAATCAGATTATAAATCATACAGGTTCTGGAATCTCCGACGGCCCGTAGGGCGGCAGTGATGGTACTGGTTAACGCTACGGTAGCAAAGCCGGCCAGCTGAATCTGCAGATAAACGGTAGCCTGGTTAATGATGGCGTCTTCCTTACCGCCCATAAAGATAACCATCGGACGGGAGAAAATCACGCCCAGTATGGATAAAACCAGAGTACTTAAGAACGTGAGCATCATACCCTGGCGAAGTACCTGATTTGCCTTTTCTTTATCGCCCTGTCCCTTATAACGGGCAATGAGGGCGGTGACTCCTGTATTCATGGCCACAAACGCCGTCATCAGGAGAAACTTCGGCTGTGTGGTAAGGCCGACTGCGGTAAGTGCATCTACACCCAGTTCCGGATTGGCATCTCCACCGATGCGTCCTACCATCATCATATCCACCATGGTAGCCAGCTGGGTCAGTAACAGCTCCACAAAGCTGGGCCACGCGATACGCACAATATCTTTGTATAATTCTTTTGACTTGACTCCCTCCGGGAGCTTGTTAGACACTTTTAAGTCTTCATTTAGGCTTGCATCACCCAGGGGCAAGCGGTCCAGGGTGGTGCTTAATGCTTTTGCTGATTTGTTCATATGTTTATATCCTTCCTTCTAACAAATCATTATAATACTTTTTTTTAGGGGAATCAAGTAGAATTCTAATTTTAGACGGAAGAGATATGAAAATCTCTTATATGGAATCAGAGAAAAAAACTCCTATCGGTCGTTGCGTAAAACGCAAACCGATAGG
>JAZUBD010000366.1:0-4922 GCA_045638305.1 Lachnospiraceae bacterium | reverse complement strand
TAGAATAACTCCTTTCGGTTAGAACCTGCAAATAAAAAGGCCCCCCCTACACATCCCAACCATTATAAGCCACAGAGCCGAGAAATACAAGTAATTTCTACTTTATTATTATGATTTTCATCCCCGGTCTTTCGCTTTCTTTTCATTCCATACATAGTTTTTGTATATTTATAACACATTTTTTCATTTTCCCTCTTGACTAAATCATAACACAAGTGTATGATGGTGGATATCAGGTGCGAAAGCTGCCCTGCAGCGAAGCAAGACATGATATCACTTCGTATTAATTTTATGTACATATTAAGGAGGCACATTATGAAAGAGAAAGTTATTTTAGCTTACTCCGGTGGTCTTGATACGACCGCTATCATCCCGTGGTTAAAGGAGAACTACGATTACGACGTTGTTTGCTGCTGTATCGACGTTGGACAGGAAAGCGAGCTTGACGGTCTTGAGGAGCGCGCAAAGTACTCCGGCGCAGAGAAGCTTTACATCCTTGACGTTGTAGACGAGTTCGTTGATGAGTATGCTATTCCGTGCGTAAAGGCCGGCGCTGTTTACGAGAACAGATACTTACTCGGTACTTCCATGGCTCGTCCGATTATCGCTAAGAAGTTGGTTGAGATTGCAAAGAAGGAAGGCGCTACCGCAATTTGTCACGGTGCTACCGGTAAGGGTAACGATCAGGTACGTTTCGAGCTGGGTATCAAGGCTTTGGCTCCGGAATTAAAGATTATCGCTCCGTGGAGATGCAACGACACCTGGAAGATGTCCTCCCGTGAAGAAGAAATCGAATACTGCCGCGCACACGGCATTGAGCTTCCGTTTGACGCCAGCCACAGCTACAGCCGTGACCGTAACCTTTGGCACATCAGCCATGAGGGTCTTGAGCTTGAGGATCCGGCAAATGCTCCGAACTATGACCATCTCTTAGTTCTCGGCGTTTCCCCAGAAAAGGCTCCGGAAGAAGGCGAGACCGTTTCCATTACCTTCGAAGCAGGCGCTCCGGTCGCTTTAAACGGCAAGAAGATGAAGGCTTCCGATATTATCCGTGAGTTAAATAAGCTTGGTGGCAAGCACGGCGTTGGTATCGTTGATATCGTTGAGAACCGTGTTGTAGGCATGAAGTCCCGCGGTGTTTACGAGACTCCGGGCGGAACCATTCTTATGGCAGCTCACGAGCAGCTGGAGGAGTTAATCCTTGATCGCGATACCTTAGCATACAAGAAGGGCGTTGCTGATAAGTACGCTGACATTGTATACGAAGGAAAGTGGTTCACCCCGCTTCGCGAGGCTCTTCAGGCATTCATCGAGTCCACCCAGAAGTATGTGACCGGTGAAGTTAAGGTTAAGCTCTACAAGGGCAACATCATCAAGCAGGGAACGACCTCTCCGTATTCCTTATACAACGAGAGCATCGCATCCTTCACTACCGGTGATTTATACGATCACCACGATGCAGAAGGCTTCATCAACCTGTTCGGCCTTTCCTTAAAGGTTCGTGCAATGAAGATGAACAGCTTAGAGAAGTAAAATGCGAGTTGACAAAGCGAGTATAGTAAAAGAGTTGCATGAAAACATTTCATGCAACTCTTTTTTATACGAGTGCGTCCGCGACCGAGCGGCTACGCCGCGAGGTGAGGACAGAGTCGCAACGCGACAGTCAACTCGTAGTATACTCTACTTTTTCTTCGCCTCTTTTGCTGCCTTTTTCGCTGCCTTGGCTTCCTCGTACTCTTTCTTTGCCTTTTCGTACTTTGCAAGGTCTTCCGCATATTTGGCATCCTCTGCCGCAAATTTCGCTTCACGCTCTGCTTTTTCCCTAAGCTTCTTTTGCTGTAACATCTGCTGTTTTCTCATGCGATTATACTTATCCTTTTCGCGGTCCTTCGGATTACCGAATAACGCAATTGCAAGACAAAGTCCTACACTGAATAAACAGCATACAAAGACTACGAATTTTTCCTTTGCAGTAAACGGCGGTTCCTTTTCTTCCGCTCCGGTGGTTGTCACTTCCTGTTCACCCGCTTCGGACACACTTTCTTCTTTCTGTTCCGCAGTCCCCGCCTCCGTCTCGGCAGTCTCTGCTTCTCCTGACAGATCCTCTTCCGTATCGGCGCTCACCGTCATGCTCTCCTGTACACTCTCTTCCGTTGCCAACGCTTCTGTATGCGCTCCGCTAAAAGCCAGAGTCAATGCTAATAACACACCCGCACATACCGCGGTCTTTTTCCCTTTCGACTTCGATAAAAACAGTTTCCATACCGCTACAACAAACAATCCGATACTGATCCACTGAGAAGTAGAGAGTCCGAACAAAAATCCGCGAACCGCATCTCCTCTGAAAAACTCCAAAATAAAACGTACTACAGGATAAATCAACATATAATAGAAAATCACCTTACCGTTTCCCTTTCCGATTTTAAATAAACGAAGCAAAATAAAGAAAATCACCAGATTACACGCTGCTTCGATTAACGGCACCGGAAGTCTCCGTACATCGTTTATTTCCGGAATCAAATCATTTCCGTGTACCACAAAGCCGAAACTGCTCTCCATACCGTAGCAACAACCACTTAAAAAACACCCGATACGACCGAACACATGAAAAAGCGGAATACATACCGCATACAAATCAAAGGCAATCGGCCGTTCCACAAGCTTACTGTACTTGGTATAAATCAGAAGTCCCACGCAGGCTCCCAAAAAACCGCCGTAATACACCATGCCGCCGAAGCACATGCCCAAATAGGTCAATATCTGCTTCAAACTATAAGAAGATGCATTTTGAAACAATGCAATCAATTTATTCGTATTTGTAATTCCAAACAAAATATGTCCGCCGATTAACAGAGACACACCAATCACTACCATCAACAGAATAACATCCTCGTAGGCTATTTCAAAACGCTTTGCCAGCTTGCAGCCCAGAAATGTACAAAGAAACAGCCCTACAATGGCACATATGCTGTATGTACCGATTTGTCTGCCCAAAACCTCAAAATACGGAAACATAACTCATCCTCCAAAAAGAAAAAAATCCATAGCACGGCATACCCCTAAAAGCGGTAGTAAACGCCGTGCTACGGAATCCGTTTACACTCAAACTATACTGTAAACTCCTGTACTTCTCCTCAATCTTAGTAGAAAGAAGAAAGCTCATTCAGGCTCTCTGCTGCAGCACATGCTACACAGCTAGCACAAATCGTACAGGTAAGTACACCGATACCGGAAAATACAAGACCAACGATAGAAAGTACAAGACCTGCGGTAGCCATACCGGTCGGCTCGCCTGCTGCCTTTGCTGCCTTGCTGCCCTTAAGTGCACATACTAAGCCAACGATAGCAAGAATTAATCCTAAAATGTTGATGAAGGAAAAGAAGGATAATAAAACTGCTACGATGCCTAATACAAGACCTGCGATAGATAATCCCTTACCGTTATTGTTCTCCATACTCTGAAGCCCTCCTATGTGAAAAATTAAACTACTCTTTTATAGTACCATATTCTAAAAATACCGTCAACATCTTTGTGCATTATTTTACAGATTTCCTTATAATTTCGTATAAATCCGGTGCAAATACACCCTTACGAAGCATTTCGATTTCCGCACCGTACGGTGCAAGAGACTTCTCCTTCCCCTCCGGTTCCGCAGTCACATACGGTGTCTCCAAAATCTTCGGTACGTTTTCAAAATCCGGGAAATGCACGATTTTATTCAACGCATCGAAGCCGATTTCACCAAAGCCGATATTCTCGTGTCGATCCTTGCCGGCCCCTTTTACATTCTTACTGTCGTTAATGTGAAATACCGCAATCTGCTCCTTCCCCAGTACTTTATCAAACTGTGCTACCACACCTTCAAAATCATTTATAATATCATAGCCCGCATCGTGCACATGGCAAGTATCAAAGCACACACGCAACTTATCATTGTAAGCCACACCATCGTAAATCCGTGCCAGCTGTTCAAAGGTCTTTCCAATTTCGCTGCCCTTGCCCGCCATGGTTTCCAGGGCAATCCGCACCTTCGTCTCCGGCGTCAGCACTTCGTTAAGTCCCTTTATAATCCGGGCAATACCGGCATCCTCTCCCGCATCCACATGGGAGCCCGGATGAAGCACCAGCACATCACTTCCCATGGCCTCGGTACGCTTTATTTCCTCCCGTAAAAACTCCACCGCAAGCGTATAGGTTTCCGGCTTTACGGAATTACCGAGATTAATAATATACGGCGCATGTACCACAAACTCCGACAAACCGTTTGCCTTCATCAGCTCCCAGCCCGCCTCAATATTTAACTCCTCTATCGCCTTACGTCTGGTATTCTGCGGTGCTCCCGTGTACAACATAAACGTATTCGCTTTATAAGAAAGGGCCTCCTTGACCGACCCTAAAAACATCTCTTTTCCGCTCATCCCTACATGAGATCCGATTTTTAACATAGCTTATCTCCTTTCTCACTCCACTTAATGTCGCCTTACCCTTCCATAGTAACACACCCGGAAGCCTTTTGCAATCCGTCCTGCGTGCATTGCACACTTTCCGCCGCCCTCATACCGAAACAAAAAGGCCGCCGCTTCTTGCGACAGCCTCTCCTCTGTATTCATAAAACATATTTTCTACGGTCATCCTGTCTAAAACAAGGAATCAAACAATGTGCCGGAATTCATGGCATTGGTCGGATAATTATTGCCTCCTGCGGTATAGGCGGAAGCAGCCTTCGTTGCCTGAAGCTCTGCCGCACCCGCAAGTCCGGAAGCCTTTCTTGCCAGCTGACCCAGGGCAGAATTGGTTCCTTCAAAGAACTCCTGAAGCTCCGTCATATCCTTTGCACGGAATGCCTTCTCATCGAGAGCAAGACGTCCGTCCTTATCTACGGAAATACCTACGCCCGCAAGCTCGTCGGTATACTGACCGG
>JAZUBD010000365.1:0-6354 GCA_045638305.1 Lachnospiraceae bacterium | reverse complement strand
TATCTCCCGAAAAGCACACTGTCTTTTCCGTAAAGCCCCGCAAATTAGAAACCTTACCTGTCAGTTCCACACCGAAGCCGGTATCAAAATCCGCACTGACATACTCGGTCTCATAATCCACAATCACTTCTCTTTCACCTTGCACTCCCGACGGAACTGCGTTCCGAAGCTCATTCAAAATACCTTCACATTCGGATTTGTCCGAAATCACTCTGCGGTCAAACAACAGACGTATCTCATCACTTTTTCTGATAATGATATCAAACATACAAGCACTCTCCTTTAACGCCGAATTTAAGTTACGGAGAACCCGGATGCGTGCCTCGGTTTGCACCTTCAACCTATTTAATTCTTCTTCCTTTGCCGCCACAAGTTCCGACACCTTTTCCTTCGGCAAAGACAAAAACTCCTTAATCTCACTCAGACTGAACCCCAGCTCCTTTAACGCCACAATCCGGTAACAATCCGACAGTTTCGCGGCACCGTAATACCGATACCCCGTAAACTCATCAATCTCATCCGGAACCAAAATTCCTTCCGCATCATAAAACCTCAGCGTCTTCACCGGAATTTGACTCAGCCTTGAAAGCTCACCGATTTTATACATCCCATCACTCCTTTGATTCACATTGCAGGTACCTTGCACTGTCATACTATCATTACAGTAAAGGGGAGAGTCAAGAGGAAAAAAAGACTTTTTATTATATCCCGCAATACACTTTTACCGCTTCACGTACAAACTCCGCCGTACCGTCCCCATGCTTATCAATGTTATTCTTGAAGCGTTCATCCAGGACATACATCTGCCCGAGCCCTGCCAAAATCTCATTGGTACAGTGATAATAATTTTCGGTGATATGGTTCTGTAATTTTTTCACAAGGCTCTGTGCTTCGGCAGAATCAGCCCCTTCCCCGTTTTTCCTGCATGCCGCAAACTCTGCAAAAACAGCATTCATTTCCTCAACAAGGCCATTCCACTTCTCTTTTGAATACCCCCTCGTTTTTTCGGCATGTTCCTTATATGCGTCGGTTTGACCCCATTTTTCTTTAGCTTCATGCTTGTAATTTTCAAATTCACTGTTATCAAATGCACTCATCACGTTTTCTCCTTTCATGGCATCATCAACGGCAGATATCAATCGCTCCAGCCTCTCTTTTTTGAGTATCAGTAGGTTTTTTTGCTCTTTCAATGCCTTGCTTGTATCGTAGTCCGGAGATGACAAAATCTCGCCAATGCTCTTTAAAGGGAAGTGTTTTTTATTTAGGGAACTTTTGATACGTTTTACACCTCAAAATGTTCCCTAAACAAATATCCCCAACCAATCACTCTGTAATAATATCAAATAACTCCGTAAGTTCCTCACAACACACTTTACCCTCTGCCTTCTTATGTACAAGCACCGGCTTCATTCCGGCATCTAAGCCTCCTTCATAATCCGCCACCGGATTATCTCCAATCATATAACATACTTCCGGATTTCCTGCTTTTGCCATCGCATAATCAAACATCTCTTTCCGTGGCTTATCATATCCCACACTTGCGGAAATAAAGTATCCCGCTATCTCCTCATCCAGTCCGAGGCGTAGAAACACCTCCCGAAGCTCCGGAAAATTATTGGAAATAATATAATGCTTGTAGCCCTTTTCAGTAAACTGCCGCAGTACCTTCTTTGCCTCGGGATACACCTCATACTCATAGCTTACCACCTTCTTCCGAAAGGCATTACACACAGATACCGCATCTGATAGAGTCACGCCCTGTTCTTCGACAAACACACGCATTCCACCAAGCAGCCGTTCCCACCACTCTTCTCCGTTTGCATCGCTGTGGTCCTCCTCCGGCTTATTCCATGAGCAAGCACCCTTTAAAAAGCTCTTAACCGTGCCTTCCTCAACCGAATAACCTAATTCCTGAAGTGCCCTCAGTAAGGAACATTTAAAAGACTCGTTATCATGCACTAAGGTACCGTCACAGTCCCAAAAAATCGCTTTCTTCACTTGATTTGCCATCTGTCCCATCACCTTATCTCCTTAAACATCTACGCTTTCCTTGCTACAACGATCGGCTGGTAAAATCCTGTTTCTTCCGGAAACTTCCACTCCACCTTATCGCAACCGTGTGCAATCAACAACTTTGTCATTTCTTCTCTTCGCGTAGCCCGATATTCACATTCAAATTTGCTTACTTGCAACGTCTCTTCATCCTCAATAATATATTGCGTCAGTCTGTAATTTTCATCCTTCCACACCCAGGTTTGGAAGGACACTCTTTGCCCCTTCTCCGTTTTATGAATATACGGCGGCGAGTATGGCGGTTTCTCCGACAACAAACTATCATAATCTCGGATACTGGCAACAAAAATGCCGTTACTCTCGATTTGATTCACAATACTTTTGATTGCCTCTTCCAACTCACTGCTTGTTAACATATGAGGCAACGCATTATCCATAGCAATTATAATATCATACTTCTCTGTAAACGTATCGGACAAAGCACGAAAATCAGCTTGGTGAAAACATATGTTAACTTTATTTTCACTTGCTCTTTTTTCCGCTTCTGCAAGCTCACCTTCGCTGATATCGGAAGCGGTAACATGATATCCTGACTTCGCAAGTCCTATGGCTTGTGTTCCTATCCCGCAAGCACAATCAAGCACTTTTGCGGTATAGTCAAACCCATTGTTTTCGAATATCTTATGTAAGAGTTCTGCTTGCTCCCGCGTAGTCGCTTGCCAATCCAAAAACAGTTTGTCGTACCTCGTTGCTAAATTGTCATAAAAAGTTTGTATTATGCTCATGTCAATCACCTAATCCTAAGTAGGAAGCAATACTTATGCTCCCCATTTTTGTATACTTCTCCGTGAACGTCAAAGTTTATGTACTATGCAAATTGGAATCTATTATTCTGTTATTTCAATTTGGTTTCCCTCAATTCCAATAATACAACTCTCATAATAACCATCACCTGTTGTTCTTGGTCCGCTAACAACGGTATAGCCATCACTCCTTAATTTTTCTGTTAATTCATCCACAGCCGTTTTACTACCAAGGCTAAAAGCAATATGAATATATCCCGTTTGAATTAATACCTTCTCATCATCTTTCATTTGAGGCTTATTCATAATTTCTAATCTTGCACCACCATCGAAACTTAAAAAGTAAGAACGGAACTCCGTGTTTTTATTATGATAACCTTCGTTTGATGTTGCATTAAAATATTTAACAAAGAAATCTCTTGTCTTTTCTAAATCATTCACATACATTGCAATATGCTCTATGTACATATGATTTCCCTCCACAAACACAGCTTTATCTCATAGTATTGGCTGATTCTGCCTTCGTTATAGTTATCATTTTCAGCTACCAGCACTCCGCCGCACTTTTTGATGACAGCTACGGATGGCAGGTTATCCTTATAGCATCCCAGCAACACCTTGTCCTTTCCCTTTTCTTTGCAGACAGAAAGGGCATAACGGAGCATGGTGGTGGCATAGCCCTTATTTCGTTCGGATGGTCTTACGCCATACCCGATGTCACCGATTTCTTCCGTAAGGCTTTCCGGCAATTCGTAACGGACGCTCAATAAGCCGACAAGTTTATCATTCTCAAAGCAAAGATACAATAAGCATTTGCCCCATCCTTCCTCCCCAACGGAAGCGCTTCTTTGTATCTTTTCAACCCAGTCGGCATACTCGGAAGCCGGTAATCCATGGCTTGCACTGATGCTGTCCTCATTGTTGTCGTAGTGCTCCTGCATATATTCCAGCAAGATATCTTTGTCCTTTAATTCCGGCAGTCTGTATAACATTTCATTCACCTCAAATCCAAATTCGTCTACTTGTAAATCTACACTATCTTCTTGTCTATAGGATTCAGCTAGCAAAGAAAAAGTCCACCAAGCATAACAAGACATGCCACCATACTACAAAACAATGCAACATAAAGCTGAATTTCTTCTGCCCGCTTGTCAATCTTTTCCTGCAATTCAGCCCGTTCCATTGGGTCTTCAGAATGGATTTCTTCATCCGTACGGCAAGGAATAAAACCAAACAGTGGTATCAATACTATTAATAGTGCTCCTATCTTTGAACCATATTTTCCATTCCCCACATGATAAAGAGCATTGTTATTTATTACATCTGACCAAAATAACCAAATACAAAAACTGATAAGCATTCCAATAACTACTGTCAAAATTCGAATGGTTCTTAGCTGCTTTGAGTTAAGTTTTTTCATTTGTATACTCCTTTCTTTTCTATCTCTTCAACAAATTCAGATTTCCCATTCCCTACAAATTGGAAGTTGCCTAAATATTCTTAATCATTAAGTACCTGCTTCCCTGGTCTTCATATATTCCGTATCCAAGCCGCTCATATAATCGAAATGCTGCCGTATTTGACTTTTCCACGTGAAAACAAATGGTAGGAATATTAATCGCCTTTGCATAGCCTTCCGCCTTCCGAATTAATTCCGTTCCTATCCCCTTATTTCTATATTGCTTTGTCACCGACAAATCATCCAAATAGATGTACTCCTCGTCCTCGTGATGTACCTCAATGGATAAGAAAGCAATCATCTTCTCCCCATCAACTGCAATACATACCCATTCATCACGACCATCAAAGAACCTATCTAAGTCTCCCTCGGAATATCCATTCACCTGGTCTGTATTATAAATGGTCTGCAGCATTTCAATAAACAACTCGTTAATTCTATCACTGTCTTTCTTTTCTGCTTTCCTTAACGTCCAACTCATAATTTACAACCTCTCTGTTAAATTCAACTTTATCTTTCCCTCATTATACCACACATCTACAAATTTCTACATACAAAACTATAGTTTCTCTCCCGGGGTTCTCCATCTTTGCTCTCCTCCCCCCGCAGCCTGTATGCGGCTTCCCGTACTTCCCTGCTTTGCGTGCCTCTTCTAAGACCAAGAGACTTCCGCTGTGGCATAGTCTCTTGGAACTTTACGCAGGATGTTAGTCGTTCTTATTGTTCCGTTCTTTCCACAGCAACGCCCGGACAGGACGTCCGGGCGAGGTCGCCATAAGGCATGGATGCCGCATAAGACCGGTTGCGTCACTTTCTTAAAGACTTTACGGAACAATTAGAAAAGACTTCATCCGGAGTACGAGACAAGAGACTATGCCAAAGCGAAAGTCTCTGCCCTTTCAAGCCCGCACGCAAAGCATAAGAAAACCCCACGCCGCATACTGCTGCGTGGGGTCATTTCTAAAGTCTTTTCTCCGCCAAACTGATTCGGATCAATGACCTTCTCAGCGCCAGCTCGGCTCTGGTCATATTCACGTCCGAATCGCCGCTCTTTAAGCGACGCTCTGCGCGGATTTGCGCTTCCTTTGCGCGGTTTAAATCAATCTCTTCCGGCCACTCGCACGACTCTGCGAGAATGGTGACATGGTCCTGCATAATTTCTACAAAACCGGAGTGCATGGCTGCCTGACGGTCGCCATCCGGGCCTCCTTTGATGTTTAATACGCCCGGTACCAGGATAGCGGTGAGCGGGATATGGTCCTTAAGGACACCCATTTCGCCTTCCGTGGTCCGAAGCTCTACCATTTCCACATCAGCATCGTAGAAGATTCTGTCCGGAGAAATTATTTTTAATCGAAACAGTCTTCCTGTATCTGCCATAGTTTCTCCTTTCCGTGCAAAGTCGCTTATTTATTGTTCACTCTTGCAAGCACGTCATCGATGTTACCTGCATTGAGGAAGAAACCTTCCGGAATATCGTCGTGCTTTCCTTCGAGGATTTCCTTGAAGCCCTGGATGGTCTCGGAAATCGGTACGTAGCGTCCCGGAAGACCGGTAAACTGCTCCGCAACGTGGAACGGCTGGGACAGGAAACGCTGTACCTTTCTTGCTCTTGCTACCAAAAGCTTGTCGTCCTCGGAAAGCTCGTCCATACCAAGAATTGCGATAATATCCTGTAACTCCTTGTACTTCTGAAGGATTTCCTGTACACCGCGGGCTACCTGATAGTGCTCCTCACCTACGATACGCGGGTCAAGGATACGAGAGGTAGACTCAAGCGGATCTACTGCCGGGTAAATACCAAGCTCTACGATGGAACGGGACAATACCGTGGTTGCATCGAGGTGTGCGAAGGTGGTTGCCGGAGCCGGGTCCGTAAGGTCATCCGCCGGCACGTAAACTGCCTGTACGGAAGTAATGGAACCGTTCTTCGTGGATGTAATACGCTCCTGCAGAGCACCCATCTCCGTCTGTAAGGTCGGCTGGTAACCTACTGCGGACGGCATACGTCCAAGCAGTGCGGACACCTCGGAACCTGCCTGGGTAAAACGGAAGATGTTATCAATAAAGAGTAAGACG
>JAZUBD010000364.1:0-1709 GCA_045638305.1 Lachnospiraceae bacterium | reverse complement strand
ACCACAACAGGTGTATAGTATTTAGCAAACTTCGTAATGAAGTTTTCCGTTTTGGCCTTCTTACTGCTTGCGTTTTCTACAAGCTCCAGTATTTTGGCCACGGTAGAATCTTCAAACTCCCTTGTCACCCGCACCCGCAGGGTTCCGCTACCATTCACGCAACCGCTGATAATCTCATCCCCCGCCGTCACGGTACGAGGCACCGATTCTCCTGTTAACGCCGTCGTATCCAAAAGAGAATTTCCTTCCACAACTACACCGTCAAGAGGGACCCTTTCTCCCGGCTTGATTACAATAATACTGCCGATTTCTACCTCATCCGGATCCACCTCGGTCAGCACTCCGTCCGTTTCCAGATTCGCATATTCCGGACAAATATCCATCATATCGGAAATCGCCCGTCGCGATTTTCCTACCGCATAGCTTTGGAACAACTCTCCCGTCTGGTAAAACAACATGACAGCTACCGCCTCCGGATATTCTCCTACAAAAAAGGCTCCGAAGGTGGCAATTACCATCAAAAAGTTTTCATCAAACACCTGGCCGTGAGCTATGTTGCGAACAGCCTTCCATAAAATATCATAGCCGATGATAAGATACGGTATCAAATGTACCGCAAGCAATATCCAACGCTTTCCCGGCGCATCCAAGCCAAGGGCCGCAAATCCACCGCCGTACTCTGCCGCAAGCAACGTAATAAATATCCCTGATACAATCAAAATCCGAACCAAGACCTTCTTTTGCTTTGCATCCATCCTACTTCATCTCCTCTCACCTAGGACCTTCTGTCCGATACAACAACGGACATACTCCGGCTACAGCAAAATCTTACAGTCCGGCTCTACTTTCTTACAAATCGCAACTACCTGCTCCATAATTTCATCCATCCGGGCGTCCTCTGCCTCAATGGTTAGCTTCTGCATCATAAAGCTGACCGTAGCATCCTGCACGCCCTCAATCTTCTTAATAGCCTCTTCCATCTTTGCCGCACAGTTGGCACAGTCCAAATCCTGCATCTTAAACTTTTTCTTCATACCTTTATCCTCCTTTTACCTGCCTTATAGTTCCGGTACTGTTTCATTGACTGGGTCCTACTCCTCAATATGCTCCAGTCCCTGGCCGATGATTGCTCTTACATGGTCATCTGCCAAAGAATAAAAGATAGACTTCCCTGCTCTTCTGTTTTTTACCAACTTCGCCTGCTTCAAAATTTTAAGTTGGTGAGACACCGCTGACTGGGTCATCTGTAACGCCTCTGCCAAATCACAGACACATACCTCCGCCTCAAACAGAACAAACAATATCCTGATTCGAGTAGAATCACCGAACACCTTAAACAACTCTGCTAAATCGTATAACACTTCTTCCTTTGGCATCTGTGCGGTTACCTTCTGCAATAACTCCTCATGCACACAAACACTTTCACAACACTCTACGCCGTTTTGATGCATTCTATCGTCTCCTTTCCGATGTGAACTCCCTTCTTTCCGTTAGAACTCACATCTCTGTATCTACGTATGTTGTTTTCATATGAACAACCATTCATATGTTCATTTGTATAATACTACCTATTTGACGCTATGTCAATCCCTTTTTTACACTTCCATTATCCGCAGACTTTCCTCCACACATACTGTCCCCCCCCCAATGTAAGGATTCGGGTTATTCAACAGTGCGGAAAGGGGGCTTGGTCCCCGTATCAAAAAAGA
>JAZUBD010000363.1:0-1648 GCA_045638305.1 Lachnospiraceae bacterium | reverse complement strand
ACCATGTACCTTATCATGTACCGTCGTATCCAGATATTCCATAAACTCCGCATAGTCTGCGGCATACTTATCCTTTTCCGTCACCCGGTAAAGCACTGCGGAGGTATTGATTGCCTCCGCTAACGTCCAGTGCATCCGGTCGTGCACCACCGGTGTGCCGTCCCAGTCAGTGGTATATATAAGGCCCGGCGCACCGTCCCGGTTCCAGGCGTCCGCCACTGCTCTGTTATATAAGCACTCGGCCGCTTCAATATAGTCTACTGCGGCATTTTGCGCATCACAAAAAGAGGACATAGACCACTGGGTAATCAGTCGTGCCCATTCAATCCCGTGTCCCGGTGTGGCGCCGTAAGGCTTAAACGGATCATCCGGCCGCTCTTTATTGCAGTCCAAATCCGGCATCCAGTCCGGCCCGAAATGCTCCGGAATCCGCCAATTGTTATCCTTGGCCCAAACCAGAACCCGGTCGATGATTCTCCCTGCCCGCACCCGGTATTTATCCTCCCCCAGTACATCCGCCACCGCCAAAAATGCCTCCACCGTATGCATATTGGCATTTAATCCGCGGTATGTATCAAGCTCCGTAAACTCTGTATTCCACGTATCACAAGACAGGCCTTCCGCTTCGTTCCAGAACCGGGCATCATATAAGGAAAGTGCTTCCTTTAACAACGGCTCCGCTTCCTCACAACCGGTAAGATACGCCGAGGATGCCGCCAGTATTACAAAAGCATGGGCGTAGCATTGTTTGCCCGGTAACACCACTCCATCCGCCGTACGGCCGGCATACCAACCGCCGTGCTCCTTATCCTGCAGTTCTCCCGTCAAACCCTTGATTGCCGCCTGTACCAGCTCTCTGCTGCCTTCGTGCCCCAGCATAGCACCGATACTGTACACATGCGCCATACGGCTCGTAATCCATGTTTCGCGGTTTCTCTCCTTCCACGGAGTCCCGTCATCTCCCAGATAATAGGAACCCCCTCCCTGGGAAGGAAAACGATGTCCGAAGGCAAGCAGTTCCTCTCGCAATTCCTTTAGAAATTGTTTGTTTTCTTCTGCGTCAATGCAATATTTTTTATTTACCATATACGCTCCTGTCAAACTTTATGTTCCGACCGGACGCGGCATACCTCCGCGCCGGCTTACCCTAACGGATGTCATAGGTACTGCGTACCCGGAGCCCGTCCGTATTTCCTCGTAACACCTTAAGTCTGCGTTCTCCCGGCTCCATATCGAAATAGTTATCCGAGAGCAGCAAATCCTCATCGGTATTTAAAATCTCCACATCCTTTGCATATGCATCTGCGATTACCACCACTTCATCGCCCTCTGCATAAACCGTGAGTTGCGGATTCACAAACTTATAATATTTCGGCTGACAGAAGATAACACTTCCCTCTCCGATGATTTCATTCGTTTCCTTTAATGCATACGACACGTGATCCCCGTAGAGCTCTGCCTGCGGAAGCGGTACCTTCTCAAGCCATACCGCTGTAAGGGCCGGAACGCGCACCTGTTCCGCGTTGCATTCCTTTACGGCTCCGTTGGCATCACGAAGCTGCCATTCTACCGTCACATCCCTATCCTGCATGGTCTCATTGCTGACATTAAAACGAACGGACTTTTTTACCTCATACGGTTCTGCATT
>JAZUBD010000362.1:0-1689 GCA_045638305.1 Lachnospiraceae bacterium | reverse complement strand
GGAGAATCTTTTTGAGGAAGAGTCGGAAGAGGAACACGAGGATTCCGATTTTAACGATCTTTCTGCGTTTTATTTAGAGGAAGAGCCGGAAGAAACCGAGCCGGAGTCAGAAGAACAGGAAGAAGTTCCGTTGTCCGAGGTGAGTGATATTGAGGACTTATTCGGAATGTTAGAGGATGAGCGCGGAGCGGATGCACCGCCGGAAATAGAGATGGCAATCCCGGAGGTAATATCCACAGCGGAGTTGGATGCGGCGGCGGATACCTTCAGCGGTATTGTGGAAGCACAGGAGGAAGAAGAGGAAGAAGAGGTTCTTACGGAGTTCGGCGATTTTGCGGACTTGTTCGGCAGTACGCAGGAGGACACGGGAGCGGGCGAACCGGAACCGGTGTCGCAGCCGGCGGATGATTTTGCGGATTTGTTTGCCGGATTGGGTGACGAAGACGGGTTGTTCGAATTCGGAGCGCAGCCGATTGAACTGGAGGATTCGACAGAGGACGAGGATTTGCTTGCCTCTGTGGCAGCAGCCGTTTCTGTTGCGGAAACCTCTCAAACTGAGGCGGACGCGGTACCTGTCGAAAAGAAGGAAAAGAAGCAGGGTCCTTTTTTCAGGCTCTATCATAAGCTCTTTGATAACGTAAAGGTGGATCCGTCCAAGATAAAACAGCCTCCGACCAAGGAAGAATTGGAAGCTAAGAAACGGGAAAAAGAAGAAGCAAAGACCCGTGAAAAGGAAGAGAAGGAAGCCTTACTTGCGGAGAAAAAGGAACAGGAAAAGCAGGTAAAGCTGGAAAAGCAGCGGGCTAAGAAGGAAGCAAAGGCGGAGAAAAAGGCCAAGAAAATGGAAGAGGCCAAGCTTTTGCTGGAGGAAATGGAAAAGACCAGAATCAATCGTGCGGGAGCTTCCATTGTATTTATTTTCTTTGCCATGATAGCGGTTGTGATTATTGTGGGAACCAGTATTTTTTCGTATTCCCTCAGTATTAAAAATGCAGAGCATGAGTTTAATCGGGATGAGTATACAGCGGCGTATAACGAGATTTACGGATTGGAGATTAAGGACGAAGATATTATGTTATATGACCGTATTATGACGGTTATGTATGTACAGAAACAGTTAAATTCTTATGATAACTATTACAGAATGAATGACAAGCCGAAGGCGTTGGATTCCCTGTTAAAGGGGTTGCAACGTTATGAGAAATACATTGAGCTGGCGGTGGAATTGGATGTAGATACGGATTTGGATTCCGTTCGGAACAAGATATTGGAAAATATATCGTCCAGTTTTATGTTGACCGAGCAGGAAGCAATGGAAATCATCCAGTCGGACAATCAGGCGGAATACAGTAAGAAGGTGTATGATGCCGTGGAACGCTTGGAAGAGTAGGTTTGTACAGAATCGGGATGTAATGTACTGTTGTCGGGGATTTGTCCCCGACAGCAGTTTTTATCTTAAAAGGAAAGATATTTCGCAGGAGGAACTATGATAGCAATTATTGATTATGATGCCGGTAATTTAAAGAGTGTGGAAAAGGCATTGATTAAGGTGGGAGCCGAGCCGGTAGTAACCAGAGACGCTGACCTGATTTTGCGGGCGGATAAGGTAATCTTACCGGGGGTGGGAGCCTTCGGTGAGGCGATGGAGAAGTTACACAGCTTCGGTTTGGTGGATACGATTTACAAGGT
>JAZUBD010000361.1:0-4046 GCA_045638305.1 Lachnospiraceae bacterium | reverse complement strand
CATCCAACGGCGGTTACTCCTTGGTGGAGTTGATTGTTACCATACTGATTTCCGGTGTGGTAATGTTAGCTGTTATGGGATTTTTGACCTCCGGATTAAATCATTTCCGGAATGTAAATTCCGAGTCGCTTCTTCAGATGGAATCCCAGATGACGGAGTTGTTTGTAACGGAGTTGATTCAGGAGGCCACAGATTACAGAAAGGTGACCGATTTGCCGTCGGGAGTGTCTGCGGCATTGGAGGTAGAGAGAGGCACCGAATACTATATACTGGCTTTGGTAGGAAATGAATTGCGGTTCGGCACACCGACAACCGGGTCAACCGTAAGTGAGAAGGTAGCGAATGTGGCGGCACAGAACAGAAACAAAACTTTTCTGGCACAGTATGTAACAGACTTTTCTTTGGCTTCGGGAGGAGAGACTTTCGATGATGCGAAGAATAACTTTTTTCAGGGAACTCTTGTAACGATAGAATATCAGGTGGATCAAAAGAGCTATACAAGTTCATCGTTGATTAAGCTTCAGAATATACAGAGAAATTAGGAACAAGGAGGGAAAATCCATGACCAGAAAAGCGCGTATAATCATCAGTTTGGTTTTGGTTTTGGTTGCGTTTGCGGCAGGTATTGCGGTATTTGCGGAATCGAATTCCGACCGTAGTGCGCAGGCAGACGGTACTGCAACCACGCGATATACGGTGAACGGAGACGGTAAAATCGATCCGCCGCCGTCAGATTCGACAAAGGCAAAGGGAACGGCGGAGAATCCGTTCTTTATCTTAGAAATTGTCCCGTACGAAGCAATGGGTACCATCGGCTATCATATTGCGGGCTGTGAACCGATTGATATGCAGAAGGCTGCCTATGCGGGAGCAGCGATTCCGGGTGAATCCCATTTATATGAAAACCCGGTAGCTAAGCGTACAGAGTATTTGTGGAAGTCGGAAACGAAGCCGTCCTATTATCCGGCATCTCCGCAGGTGGTTACGAATGTTCCGCAGTACGGTACTATGAAGTATGTAACGGATGGTAGCGGTAACTATAATATGACAGCGGAACCGGACCCGTTTATGTGTGATTATCCGGCGGCACCGGAAGGATACACCGGACCGAAATATAAGTATGTGAACGGACAGCCGACAGCAGCGGCTGACGGAGATAAGATGCGTTTGATTCCGGCGGGTGCGGCAACCTTTGAGCCGGTAGAAGGGGGAACAGGCGGTAGCTATGTGTGGACACCATTGGATGCCCAGACCTGTGCAACCATATCCGAAGCGGATAAAGAGCAATACAAACAGAAATATGACGCAACAAGCGAGTTCAAGACCTATCTGACCGGTGTGGAGTGTTATAAGGTTGAGAACATCAAAGAATATGTACATAAAAATGAGTTCTTAAAGGAGAGCGTAGGTCTCGCGTATGAGATTGTTGACGGAAAGCGTATCCCGTATGTGGGAGGAAGCGGAAGACCGACGCTGGAAGAGAAAATCCGGGATTATAAGTGTGTGGTTTACACCGTAACACCGGAGGATTTGAATGTTGTAAAGAATGGTGTACTGGTAAACAAAGCGTTAATTGAGAGAGCAGATTTAGTTAGTTTCTCTTCCATAGATTCTACGGGAACAGCAGTAAGTGCTTATGAGACTTACAAGAAGTACGATCTTTCCGGACTGAAGTGTGAGTTGAACCGTAAGATTATGGACGGAACCGATGTAAAAACGACCTTCAATGACAATCCGTTAGACTGGCCGGCTGCATTGGAGATTTATAAGAGAGCTTCCAGCGGAACGGACCCATTGCCGATTATCTGGGATACTCACACCTACAGTAATTTTACCACTACCTTTAAGAGTAATGTGAACTTAAAGATTGATGGAAAGGTAGACAGCAAGGTAAACGGTTCTCAGGACAGCCTGTTTAAGCTGTACTTGATGTTGTACGAGATGTCAACTCCGTTGTTTGAGAGCTTTTTTGGAAATCCGGAGTCGTTCCCGACGGTGTCCTATGATCAGACCTTTAATGTAAACGGAACTAATGTAACAAAGACATTTAAAACGCCGTTATTAACGGTTTACAAGAAAGATGGAAATCATGCGGGGCAAGAAGGAGGCCAGCGTTACTGGGCAAATCAGACGTTGTATCCGTGGAGTACCGGCTTGCTTCCGAACAAGACATCTCTGGATTCTGCCGAGAATGTAGCAATTTTAGATGTGCTGGGAATCATGAACAACGGCGGTGGTCCGATGTTCCATTATAACTCCGGCGATGCGCAGAATATGGTACGTAACGGTATTCATATTTTTGACGGTAGTACTTATCTTACCACCGGATTTTTGAGCGATTGCGGAGTAGACAATGACCAGTACGGAAGAGAAGTGTATGACTACTTTGCAAGTGTACAGGACCCTCAGTCGGAGACGGACTTATCCACGGCAGAGGTATTGTACTACCTGTTAAACGGTTTGGAGCATGGCACAGGTGCCAGAAATAATCATGATTATAAGGTACTGGAGCTTCAGCCGGTGGCCAAGTATAAGGGCAACAGCACTACCTCCGGTACGATAACGAACGATGCATTCTGGAGAGCATTTATTGCAAACTATGCCAATACCACAGGTACTGTTACCGTAGACCGTATGTCTACCTCTGAGTTTATCGGCAAGCATGTGGAATGTACCAGTGAATATGATTTGATTTATGTGGGTGTAAATACCCTGTCGGATAACTGGTGTATGGATTTCTCCGGTACGGACTTTGTTTATGCTCATACCGGTCCGGTAATTCATACGGATAGAAAAGCGATGCGAGGCTGGTTTGACCCGGCAGCGGATACTGCAGAACAATATTTACCGTTATCCGGTAATGATTTGACAAAGCTGGCGGAGCAGCAGCTGATTGACTTTATAAAGTCGGGAGGCCCGGTGCTGTTCGGTACAGGCTTCTATACCGATGAGAATGCAACGGAAATCGAGGATAATATTGACCGTAACTCCAATGTATATCATTTTGCGCACACCTATGCGACGAGTCCGATTTATGAGTATGCATTATCGAAGACCTCTACCCGAGTGGCGACGGAAAATGCATTGCGTCACAGTTTGGCAAAGAGTCGTCGCGTTTATTTGACGGATGTAACCACGCCGAGACTGTATGAACCGGCCACCAATACAACACCTGCCAAGTATCTTTCCGGCGAAACACTTAACTTTAAGTTTAAGGTAAACGCTCCGGCAGGAATGCAGTATCAGGTAGAGCTTTATATCGATACCAACGGAGACGGTGTATTTACCGAGGAAGAAAGAATGTCCGGCGTAAGTGTCAGACAGGATGGTCACGGTGATTACGGCAGCAAGATTGTAAATGCAGGCTGGACCTGTGTTGTTTCCAGAACGGTAGAAGACCGTAACGGATCTGTTGCCTGGAAGCTGGATTTGGTGAATACCGACAGCTACTACACCGGTACGATACCGGAGATAAAGGACCGTATTGTTCATGCTTCCTTAAGCGGCTTGTCTGCGATTAAGGAAGATGAGAAGGAAGCGTTACGTATTCTGCAGATTACGACACCGAGTAATACGCTGGAGCTTCCGATGGATGGAGAGTATCCGGAGAATTTAGTAGTAAATAACTCGTCTTCCGTAAAGGAAAAATTCTGGGCTTGGACCAGAGACATTAACGGTTTGGATCTTTCCTTTTACCGTATGACAGAAAGTCAGCTGGAGCCGTTATTATTAGAGAGTGAAGGCGGCAATCCGGATTATCTGAAGGATAATTTCGAAATGATTATCCTCGGTTTCGGTGATTGCTATCAGGGTGCAACGAAAACAACGGTACTGGATGCATTGGAAGGCTTTATGAATGCCGGAAAAGCGGTATTATATACCCACGATGCATCTTCCATGATCGGTACGGCAGCAGAGAACGGAAGCGAGAGCTGGGGCGATGAGATTACCTTACGTTTCCGTGATCGCTACGGTATGGACCGTTATGATGTAGCTACCTATAAAGCTAAGGAAGTACTGGACAAGACAGACCTTGACGAGAAGCT
>JAZUBD010000360.1:0-3408 GCA_045638305.1 Lachnospiraceae bacterium | reverse complement strand
AGCTGCTTCTGGCTGATATACTGCGCGGAAGCGGAACCCTGGTTCGGGTCGGAGAAACACATCTGGAACATATTGTCCTTACCCTTGGTTACATCCGTAGAGGATGCGGACGGAGTCAACGCAAAAATGCGGTCCGCATAGGTTTCTGCTGCGGTTGCGATACACGGATTCGTGGTAACGGAACCGAGGGAAATCTGTACATCCCAGTCCTTTAAGATGTTATACGCATTCACTGCCTTCTCAGCATCATGGGTATCATCCTCATAACGCAACTCAAACTGCATACCACCCAGTGCATTAATCTCCTCCACTGCGATTTCAGCACCACGCTTTGCAGCCATACCATATACAGCTGCACCACCGGTAAGCGGGCCGGTACCACCGATTCTGATTACGTCGGAACCGGAATCCTTCTTGCCACATCCTGCAAATGCGGAAAGCATCATAGCAGAGATAAGGCTTAAAACTACTACCTTTTTCATCTTTTTCATAATATCTCTCCTTTATGTAACAATTACATAGTTTCCGTTGCTGTTGCAACATGAGATAATACTACTACGTTTTGCCTGCTTTTGTCAAGTAAAATCAGGGAGCAGCTCTCACGCAGGCTTTTAAGCTGCGAACAAAAAAAGAAAGAGCCACGCTTCCACGCAGGCTTTTAAGCCGTGAGACCTCGAATACGCTTCGCTCCTTCTCGGTCACGGGCTCCGCCATCGAACGAAAAAAGGAAAAGGTCGATTTTCAAGCAAGCTTGAATCGACCTTTTCCTTTTTTCGTTCGCGGCTTAAAAGCCTACGTGGAAGCTGCTGACGGGAATCGGACCCGTGACCTCCGCACTACCAATGCGACGCTCTACCGACTGAGCCACAGCAGCACTCGCTAATTTGTGTTTTCGCTATCAGCGACGTTTGTTAGTATACAATATTTTGTGTGGCTTGTCAACCACTTTTTTGAAAAATTACAAAAAAAATTTTACTGTTGTTTTTTTCCTTTGCTCTATATCTTATTTTTCTTAAAAAAGAGTGCTTATCCGTTTCTCTCCTTAATCCATCTCAAACACTTTAAAATCTCAATTTTCTCCTATAACCTATTATAATTTGATATGACAATATATTGATATTTTTCACACAGCAAGATATAATAATTCTATACACAAAATACATATCGGGAGGTAACCGTATGGGAAATTACAAAAATTTTGATTTGGTGGTTTACTTTGTTGCTCACGGTGTGGTACATGCCACCAAAGAACAGTTGCAAAAAGATCTGGACTTCTTTAAATATCATATGCGTCTGGACAAGGTATATCTGGAACCGTATCGTGACGGCACTTTTGCCACGGAAGAACAGCTTCGTCTCTGCAAAGAAGTCTTCGAAGCCAACGGCATCAAGACAGAGGGTGGTATCACTACCAGTATGCCGGACCCGGCAGATGCGGAAATGAAACAGCGTATGTTCAATACCTTCTGCTATAACGACGACTTTATGCTAGACACGTTACAAAAAGTATCCGAACTGAACGCAAAAGTATTTGATGCCTTTATTTTGGACGACTTCTATTTTACCAATTGTACCTGTGACACCTGTCGCAAGGAACGCGACCTTTACAATGCCGCTCACGGTATTACCGACGGCAGCTGGCAGTCTTACCGTACCCACCGTATGTATGAAGTTTCGGAACAGTTTGTCATTGCTCCGGCAAAAAAAAACAATCCGAACTGCAAGATCACCATTAAATATCCGAACTGGATGGAATCCTATCAGGAGACCGGCTACGACCCGCTTTCCCAAAAGGAGATTTTCGATCTTATTTACACCGGCACCGAAACTCGTGATCCGGTGAATACCGACCAGCACTTACCGCGCTATCTCTCCTTCTCTCTGATGCGCTATTTGGAGGATATGGCACCGGGCAGAAACGGCGGCGGCTGGTTTGACCCGTTCGACTGTAAGAGCCTCGATTATTATTTGGAACAAGCTTATCTTACCGCCTTTGCAAAACCGCGGGAAATGATGATGTTCTGCTTCCAGGCACTGGTTAATACGGTAAATGTACCGGCCTTGGGCTTTATGTTAGACAAACTGGATGCTCTTTTAGACAACCTGGGCACTCCGGTAGGTATCCCATGTTATATTCCGAACGCCTCCCAAGGCGAAGACAATGTGCAGGATTTCCTCGGCATGCACGGCTTCCCGGTAACACCGACTCCGTGGTTCCCTGAAGATGCTCCTACCCTGCTTTTAACACAGTCTTCCGCTTATGACCCTGATATCGTGGACAAATTGGAAACCTACCTTACAAACGGTCACAAAGCCATTGTTACAAGCGGGTTTGTAAAAGCCACTTTGGACCGCGGACTGATGCGCATCACTTCCCTTCGCGACAGAGGACGCATTGCTTCCGTTCGTGACTTCGCAGCGGAATCCTCCCTGTTCTGGAATCGTTGGGAGCGGGATTACGGCATAAAACCGGTAACCGTTCCTGTTCTGGAGTTCCGCAACAACGCCACCTGGGGTGCTGTTTGTAAGGGAATTGCCGAAGAAGAAGCTTATACCTTACTTGCAAGAGATACCTATGGCAAGGGACAGATGTATACGCTTGTTATACCGGAATCCTTCTCGGACATCAAGTACTATCCGAACCTTATTCTGAACCGCATGCGTAAGGAATTTGCCATAAATGGTATCTATCTGGAAGGCGACCCGATGATCAGTCTTTTTGCTTACGATAACGATAGCTTCGTGCTCTATCCGTATGTGGATGCCGATACCAGAGACAGTGATGTTTTTGTTCATGTCGAAGGAGGAAAAGCACTTATGATACCGGGCACAGAAAGAACGATTGAACCTCTTTATGTCAGAAACGGTGAGGCAGTCTTCTGTCTGAGAGCATCGGTAGGTAAGTTTACTTGCTATAAGGTGGTAAGATAGCTGATTTTGCTCTCTGCCTATCAATTTCTAATGAAAACAAAAACATCCCGGAATGTCCTTTCACACTCCGGGATGTTTCCATTTCTGTTATGATTTATGTACGAATTACAGATTTGCTTCCAAAATCGCAATCATCTCGTCTACGTTTTCCTTTGTAATCACAAGTGGCGGAACAAAACGAATGATATTGGTACCTGCGGAAATCAGGATAAGTCCTGCCTTCATGGCACGGGTCACGATATGCTTTACCGGCTCCTTAAACACCAGGCCCTGCATCAAACCGATACCTCTGTGAGCCACAATCTTATCGGTATGGCGTGCTGCAAGAGCGTCTAACTGCTCATACAGGTACGCACCTACCTCTTTTACGTTCTCCAGAACATTTAACTCCTCAAAACGGTCAAATACGGTACTTACCGCATGGGTAACAAACGGATTCCCGCCGTAGGTGGTGCCGTGGTCGCCCGGCTCGTAAGC
>JAZUBD010000359.1:0-2570 GCA_045638305.1 Lachnospiraceae bacterium | reverse complement strand
CTCTTCATCTCCGCATTCATAGCACCGATAGCCGCGAAGCACGGCGGAGTATATAAGTTAAACATTAGGTAGGCCAACATTGCCACCTTCGTAACAACAACTACATAGGAAACATCCGCACCGAAATCCTTCATCATTTGCAACATTTCCGCATCAACTAAATGATCCAATCCTACGAGGCATACCGCCAACGTACCAACCACATTCTCCTTCGCAATAAAACCGGTCACCGCTGCCGCAGCAAGCTGCCAAGAAACTATACCCACCACCGGCACCAACAGGTACGCTAACGGGCCGGCAACCGATGCGAGAATAGAAGACTCCGCATTCTCTGCCACCGTAAATCTCCAAGTGAAGCTCTGCATAATCTGTACTACCGTATTACAAACGAGAATAATCGTTGCCGCCTTTACGATATATTCCTTCCCTCTACCGCACATAGAAGTAAAGGCTCTCCACACGCTCGGAAGCTTATACTCCGGTAACTCGATAATAAAATAGGACTTCTTTGCACTGTTTCCCGTAATCTTGTTTACTAAAAGAGCCCCCAGGAAAATCAATACAATACCGGAGAAATACATCACCGCACTGATCAGCCCCTGATGCTCCTCAAAAAACTGACCGGCAATCAAAGAAATTACCGGAATCTTCGCACCACACGGCATAAACGGAGCCAGCATCGCCGTTGCTCTGCGCTCCCGCTCGTTCCGAATGGTACGGGAAGCCATAACACCCGGCACCGCACAACCGATAGTAATAACAAACGGAATCACGGACTTACCGGACAAACCCACCTTCTTAAAAATCGGGTCCAGTACCACCGTGGCACGAGCCATGTAGCCACAATCCTCCAAAAGCGCGATGAGGAAGTACATCACCATAACCAGCGGTAAGAAACCGATAACCGCAATCGCACCACCGATGACACCATCCACCAAAAGAGCGGACAGGAGCGGATTTGCATTCTCAAAAAAGCCGCCGACCCATTCCTGGAACGTCTCCAGCCAACCTACCAAAACATCTGCCACAAAAGGACCGACCCACGCCTGGGAAATCTGGAACACCAGATACATAATTACCGCAAAAATCGGAAGTCCTACCCAGCGATTGGTCAACACTGCATCAATCTTATCCTGGAAATTTCGGTCTTTTGTAAACACCTTACGGGTCTCCACCTCAGCCACAATCCGATTGACAAAGGCGAAGCGCTTTTTGTCCTCAGCCACAACCGCAGCTTTATCCGTCAAGTCAATGTTACCTTGTGCATACGGTGCCTTCTGCACGGTATCTGTCACTGCCACCGCAGCCGTTATAACCTCCTTCAGACCCGCTTCGTTAAACGCTGTGGACACTGTCTCGATAACCGGGCAACCAAGTTTTTCTGCCAGCGCCTTCACATCAATTGTCGTCTTCTTCTTTGCATTTACATCACTCTTATTTAATGCCACCACCATCGGCACGTTAAGCTCCAGAAGCTGGGTCGTGAAAAACAAACTGCGGCTCAGATTCGTCGCATCCACGATGTTGATAATCACGTCCGGCTTTTCATTCTGTATGTACTCGCTGGTAACACTCTCCTCCGAAGTAAAAGGAGACATGGAATAGGCACCCGGCAAATCCACTGCCACCAGCTCTTCACTGCCTGTATATAAGCTCTTTTTAATCTTACTTTCCTTTTTATCCACGGTAACGCCGGCCCAGTTGCCGACCTTTTCACTTCTGCCGGTAAGGGCGTTGAACATCGTCGTCTTACCGCTGTTCGGATTCCCCGCAAATGCAATTCTCATCCTTATTCCTCCTCAATGGGACTGATTCTATTCCTCCGCTTTAGGTAGCGAAGGCTAACCATTGTATAATAAAAAAATCAGATTGTGATTGCCGATGCCAGCTCACGGTCAATGGAGTATCTTCCGTCCTTGATGGAAATAACGCACGAACGCTTTAAGCGAGAAATCACCGTCACCGGCTCCCCGCTATAACAGCCCAACGTGAAAAGAAACGCATCCAATTCTTCGTCATCCGTAGCAATCTCTTTGATTCTATATTCCTTGCCAACCTGTGCTTCTGCTAACGTCATAACTGCCTCCTGACTTTACAATCAAAACTCACACCTTTCAGTTAGTCTTGACTAACTGCTGATAAATTTATATCACACAAAAAGACATTTGTCAAGTAATCCTTGTCGTTTTTTCCTTCTTTTTCTTTTTTCTCCTACTTATCGCCGAATTTGCGGCCGCTCACAAAATAAAGGAGACCGTCCGGTCTCCTTCGTATGTCTTTCCGTTTACTGCTTCATTGACGCCTTCCGCCCCTTCGGCATGGAAAACATCCTTTTCTTTGCAATCGACGCCTCCTGTGTAACCTCGGCTCTTCGTAGCTGTGCCTCATCCAAATCGATAACAACCGTGTCCTTTTCCTCCTGCACCGCCGCTTCCTTTGTCTCGTTCTCCTCGTTCACCATTCCGTACAATCTGCGAAGCGATTCCGAAATCAGTACTCCTTCCTCCTCCTCGTCACTGTACTTCTTAATCTCTTCGTTAATAAGTCGGATCGTAGCCATGTCGTTCTGT
>JAZUBD010000358.1:0-3068 GCA_045638305.1 Lachnospiraceae bacterium | reverse complement strand
CATCCCTACATTCACATCCAGAATCGCTGCTCCGTTTTCTTCCTGCTCTCTGGCAAACTCCACCGCCATGGAAACATCTCCCGAACGCAGCGATTCCTGAAATTTCTTCTTTCCGGTAGGATTGATCCGCTCTCCTACTGCCAAAAAGGAACCGTCCAAATCTACAAATACCGTGCGACGCTCATTGGTCAACGCGCGTACCGGTTCCTGGGAAATATGGGGCGGATATGCCTTTCCCAAGGTCTCATATACATAGGCAATATGGTCCGGCGTAGTTCCGCAACAGCCGCCTAAAATTCCGGCTCCGGCCTCCACAAGTGCCTTCATCTCATTTGCAAACACCTCCGGTGACTGATCATACACCGTCTCCCCGGCTACCAGCTTCGGCATACCTGCATTCGGCTTTGCAATCACGGGAACATTTGCCACCGCTTTCATGCGCCGTACGATTTCCAAACATTTTTCCGGACCGGCACCGCAGTTCACACCCACTGCGTCCGCACCCAAGCCCTGCAATACCAACATCGCCGTCTCCGGTTCCGTCCCGTAAAGAGTATGCGCCGTCTCGTCAAAGGTCATGGTCACCATTACCGGCAAATTGCACACCTCACCCGCCGCAATTAAAGCCGCACGGGTCTCCTGCAAACTCATCATGGTCTCAATCACAAACAAATCTACACCTGCATCTGCCAGATACCTCATCTGTTCCTTATATACCTCTACCGCTTCCTCAAAGGATAACGGACCCAAAGGCTTTAACAGTTTTCCGGTCATGGTAACATCACCGGCTATGAACGGAATAAACTCCGCACTTCGCTTTTCCACTATGTACTCGCCTACTGCGCGCTTGCTTAATCCCACCAGCTCCCGGTTCATCTCTTCCAACCGGTCCTCCAGGCCGTATTCCGTCAGCTTAATCCGGTTTGCGGAAAAGGTCGGCGCATAAAGAATGTCCGTTCCGCGATGCAAATAGCTTTTCTGTAACTGCACCAAACTGTCCGGATTGTCCAAAATCCACTGTTCCGGACAAACACCCGCAGGCATTCCCGCCTTTTGCAAATTACTGCCTGTAGCACCGTCTAAAAATACCAGACGTCGTTCCGTCAACTCTCTGAATTCTTTTTTCGTCATCACACGCACCGCCTAAATTAAATTCTTGATACTATCACAGATACGCTTTGCCACCACCGGATTGTTCATGGTATACACATGAATTCCTTCCGCATCATGGGCCACCAAATCCACAATCTGGTTTACCGCATAAATCATACCCGCATCAAATAACGCATCCTTATCAAACTCGTACTTCTGCAAAATACGTTTAAATTTCTCCGGCAAAGAGGCTCCGCAAAGGGTCACCATCCGCTCAATCTGCGCCCGGTTAATCACCGGCATGATTCCCGCGGAAACCGGTGCCTTAATATCCGCAATCCGCATATTTTCCCGGAATTTATAAAACAACTCGTTGTCAAAGAACAACTGGGAAATCAAAAACTCCGCACCTGCCTCTGTTTTTTTCTTTAGATTATGTAAGTCCGTCACCTTATCAAGGGCTTCCGTATGGCCCTCCGGATAACATGCGCCTGCCACACAAAGATTATCGCGCTTTTCCCGTAAAAAGGATACCAGCTCCGACGCATAGAAAAATTCCTCCTTCGGCGGAATATCCGGATTCTTATCGCCCCGAAGCGCCAGCACATTTTCAATCTCCGCTTCTGCCAGTTCATCCGCAAAGGCCAGAATCTCATCCTTTGTATAGTTAATGCAGGTTAAGTGCACTACCGGTTCAATTCCGTATTCTTTTTTAATCTTCTTTGCAAGCCCTACCGTCAGACTGTTGGTGGCGGAACCGCCCGCACCGAAGGTCACACTGATATAATCCGGCTTCAGGCCGCAAAGCACCTCTAAAGTCTCATCGATACTCGTCAGGGTCGTATCCCGCTTCGGCGGAAAAATTTCAAAGGAAAGTACTGTTTTTTTCTGCTGATACACTTCACTGAGTCTCATGTTTTTTCTCCGTTCTGTTATTATTTCTGTAATGCTCTGTATTTTAGCGGCAACAGAGGCTGATATAACACGGCCGCAAGCACCAGTTTTACTGCGTCAAAAGGAAGAAACGGCACCACACAGGCCGCAAGCGCTTCTCCGAAGGATGCCCCTTTTGTATAAACACACATAAACCAGACCGTTCCTGCTAAATACAACAGTACCGTACCGGCAACGATAGCGACCAGAAACCGTATCACACCTTTTCTCCCTCCGGCAACACCTTGCACCAGCCCCCCGATTGCCGCCACACAAGGCAGATAGCCGAGTAAAAAGCCACCCGTCGGTCCGAATAACACTCCCGCGCCCGCCGTATATCCGGAAAAGACCGGCAACCCCAGAAGGCCCATGCACAAATACAACAATACGCTGATAAAGCCGAATCGCGGTCCCAGCAAAAGCCCCGTCAAATACAGTAAAAAACTGCCCAAGGTAATCCCCACCGGACTGAAGGGCAAATATAACGTATGGGGAGCCAAAATGCAAAATACTGCGGTAAGTAATGCCGCCTTTGTAAATTCTACAAGGGTATCCCCTTTATTCTTCTTCATTCTTTTCGTTTGGCCGCTTGCACTTTTTTCAATTTCTAACTCATCCCGTGACTTTTCCAAACCAATTCTCCTCTGTTTCCTACAAACGGACACTGACCTCTCCGCTGGAAAGACTTTCTACCCGTCCATCCCGTTCAATCATCAGATGTCCATCCTTATCGATATCCGTTACAACCGCCCGATACTCTCCTTCCGCCGCCAAAACCGTCACTTCCCGGCCCATAAGAATCGAGCGTTCTTTATATTCTTCCATATAGACTGCTGTAGAAAGATTTTGATACAAATTCGCAAACTCCTCCCAAACAGCAGCAATTAATTCCTCATTTAATATAGCTCTCTGTGCCGTATTCTCCAGACATCCCACTATCTCCTTCAGTTCCTCCGGTACGGATTGCTTTTTCACATTAATCCCAATCCCCAACACCACATAATCCGGATACTCCGAAGTTCCCGACAAACCGGCCTCCGCCA
>JAZUBD010000357.1:0-9415 GCA_045638305.1 Lachnospiraceae bacterium | reverse complement strand
CTTGTTTCCGCTCTGGGTGTACTGATAACCGCCTGCTTCCTGTAACTTGGTAATGTCATAGGAATTACCTGCCGGCTTTGGCGTTGCGGTCGGCTTTGCAGCTGCCTTCATGGTGAACTCAATACCGGTAATGGATGCATTACATGCACCGTTGTTTGCCATAATACCGATTGCTGCAATCTTCGTATTCTGGTCAATCGGTGCTCCGGAACCGTCTGAGCCCATACTATCGGTAAGAGCGAACTCTGCGGTTGCAGTCTGTCCGTACCATACAGCCATCATATTTCCGCTTGCATCGTAAAGCTTATATGCAATCTGATCGGATGCGGAGCCGATGGAAATCTTCATGCTCTTGCAATCCTTTGCTGCAAACGGAGTTGCCAGCTTGTACATAACCTCCTGATACTGACCGTCAAAGGTAAGCTTGTTTCCGTCCTGGGTATAACCGTAACCGTTGGATACTTCCATCTTCGCGATGTCATACTTCACAACATTGCTCTGAGCCGGAGTACTCGGCTTCGGAGTTGCGGTCGGCTTCGGGGTTGCGGTCGGCTTCGGAGTCGGAGTTGCTTCCGGTCCGCCGTAAACCAAAATCTTTACGGAATCGGTCTTGCCGCTCATGGTGGTTGCCGTAATAGTTACGGTACCATCCTTTAATGCCTTTACCACACCGTTCTTGTCAACGGTTGCAATCTTCGTGTTGCTGGACGTCCAAGTGGTAACATCATTAGAGGTCTTCGGGGTAAGGTTACGATTTAAATCGTAGGTCTTACCGTACTCTAACTCCGTTATCTTGTTCTTGATTTCAATTTTGACAGCCGGCTTACGAATCTTTGCGGTTGCTGTAAGCTTCTGTGTCTTTCCTGCGGATGTTACCTCACAGGTAATGGTTACGTTGCCCTTCTTGATACCGGTAACCACACCATCCTGATCCACAGTTGCGATGGAGTCATCACTGCTCTTCCAGGTGATAACCGCATCTTTCGGCGCGCCAACGACATCAAAGTCGTAGGATTGACGCGTTAAAATGTTGCGACTGGTCTTATTCAGCTTTACCTCCTCAGCTGCATAAGAGGTTCCTGCGTTAAACAGGGTCGCAACGCCCATTGCCAGCACAAGTGCCATGCTCAGGGCTGCTTTCACTGCTCTCTTACTGCTTTTCATTGCTTCTCCTTTCTTTCGGCAGACTTTTCACTGCCATACATTGTACTGCAACAAATCCTATGTCAATATCGGGACTAAAGACCTACTGCATACTATTACCATTTTATTCTTTTTTGTACAACTTGTCAAGACTTTGTAGTTGATTAGGCTTCTAATTTGTCACATTTTCATAAAAATATAGATTAATCCTCTAAAATCAAATTTCCATCCCTTGACATTTACAAAATGCCAAGATATAATTATCATGGTGTACGTTTGGTAATTATAAATTTTTATATATTACTTCTATATTATTTCAAAGACAGGAGGATTTCACATGTCAACAAAGGCTTATTACAAGCACGAAGAAATCGGTGCCGGAAAGGTTGGTTTTTCCAGAACCCGTTCCATCATCGAAGCCGCTTTTTACGGCAACAATGTAGTTAAGGTTAACACCTTAAAGGAAGCTTATGAGCTTGCAAAGAACTCTCCGGGAACCATCGTTACCGATATGCCGATTTACAGAGGCGAAGAGTTCGGTCTTGAGAAGGACGCAAAGGTTCTTTTATTCAACGACGGTGCTGTTACCGGTCGTTACGCAGCTGCACGCCGTATTAAGGGCGAGCCGGGCGTAGATGATGCTAAGCTTGATAAAGTTGTTATGGATGCTGTTTACGAGACCCGTTGGAAGACTATGTACCATGCTGAGTGTTACGTAGGTCTTGATCCGGAGTTCATGGTAAAGGCTCACCTCTTAATTCCGGAAGGTGAAGAAAACGTATTATTCAACTGGATGATTAACTTCCAGTATATGTCCGATGAGTATGTAAAGATGTACAAGAATTCCAAGCCGGTTGGTGACGGTAAGGAAGCTGATATCTACATCTTCTCCGATCCGCAGTGGGTACCGGGCAATCGTCCGGACGTTGATTACAGCTGCTTAAGCGATCCGCTTACGCTCTGCTACTTCGACACCAATGAGAACTGTGCTGCAATCCTCGGTATGAGATACTTCGGTGAGCACAAGAAGGGTACCCTTACCATGGCTTGGGCTATCGCTAACAGAAACGGATACGCTTCCTGCCACGGCGGACAGAAGGAGTACACCTTAGCTGACGGTTCCAAGTACGTTGCTTCCGTATTCGGTCTCTCCGGATCCGGTAAGTCTACTTTGACCCACGCTAAGCACGGCGGTAAGTACGGTGTTACCGTTCTTCACGACGATGCATTCATCATCAATTCCGACACTTGTGCTTCCATCGCACTTGAGCCGACCTACTTCGATAAGACTTCCGACTACCCGACCGGTTGCCCGGACAACAAGTATTTGTTATCCGCTCAGAACTGTTCCGCTACTTTGGATGAGGAAGGCAAGATTCAGCTTGTAACCGAAGATATCCGTAACGGTAACGGTCGTGCAATCAAGTCTAAGCTTTGGTCTCCGAACCGCGTAGACAAGATTGACTCCCCGGTTAACTCCATTTTCTGGATCATGAAGGATCCGACCATCCCGCCGGTAGTTAAGTTAAAGGGCGCAGCTCTTGCTTCCGTAATGGGTGCAACTCTCGCTACCAAGACTTCCACCGCAGAGCGTGTTGCTGCAGGTACCGACCTGAACGCTCTTCGTATCGTTCCGTACGCTAACCCGTTCAGAACCTACCCGCTTGTTAACGACTATGAGAAGTTCAAGAAGCTCGTAGAAGAGAAGAACGTAGACTGCTACATCATCAACACCGGTGATTTCATGGGCAAGAAGGTTAAGCCGGCTGATACCCTCGGTATCTTAGAGGCTATCGTTGAAGGCAAGGCAAGCTTCACTCAGTGGGGTCCGTTCGCTGACATCGAGATCATGAATTGGGAAGGCTTCACTCCGGATATGAAGGATGCTGATTACATTGCTCAGTTAAAGGATGCAATGCAGAACCGTGTAGATGCAGTTGCTAAGTTCGCAACCGCAAAGAACGGCTACGATAAGCTCCCGGATGAGGCTCTTGAGGCTCTTCAGAAGCTCGTTGATGCATTGAAGTAATATTTTACAGAATACAAAAAGCCCGCGCACTAAGCGCGGGCTTTTTTACGTCGCTTGGGGGAATCGAACCCTCAACTAGCCCTTAGGAGGGGCTTGTTATATCCATTTAACTAAAGCGACAAAGCATCGAGACATTTTCCCGGAAGTTCCGATCAACGTCCCGTTTGATACCTTTTCATTCTACTATGATTTCCCGGATTCGTCAATCGGTCAACTTTCAAAATCTACCGTTCCCTGCATCCAGATATTTCCCCGGAACCGGCGTCCCGGCTGCGGCTCTCCGTATAAATCCTTCTTGCTGATACATACCGGAAAACGTAAATCGTTGCAACGCAAATTCATACAATACAACTCCTCACCGGTAATCCGGTTTACACACTCCGATACCGACTCGATAATCGCCAGGATCGTATAGTTATCCGACTCTGACCCGTAAGGAATAAATGTTGTTTCCACAATCGAATAAATATCCTCTGACTTTAATCGTTTGCTGATTTGCGCATATAAATCAATATCATCAATGGTCAAGGCCTCCATGGCCTCCTTATCCCCTTTTCGTGCAGCCTCCAAGAGCTTGGTTCTTCCGGCAGTTTCTACTATTTCCTTCACCGGCACATCCTTCATCGACATTGTCGGCAATAAAATCTTTCCTTCCGATGCCAACGCTGCCAGTGTAATCGAATGCTCTCTACGCTCCTCCGAATATCTGCCGGACACATAGTCTGTCGCATTCTGTAAATAAAAAATCAGAGAAACACCCAAACGATAATCATCACACATTCCGGTAAATGCGTCCGTATCCACACGCTTACTGATAAAAACAGTCTCTCTCGAACTAACGTTCTGGCCCTTTACATACGGAAAATAGTGTTCCATGTGGAAGTTACCGTGCTCGTCATATTCTCCCCGCAAGGCCACACCCACATTTTCCGCCACCTCCAGCAGAATCTCCGCAAACATGGTTTTACTGCCCAAAGTAGCCATGTATCGCTCTGCCCCCTGCTCAATTACCAGGCGCACCAGCTGTTCTACATCTTTTCTGCTCTTAATCGTTCGAAAGCCTACCGTTTTTAAGAAACTATGCATTGTGATACCTCGTTTTCTAATACTCCACCGAATCTGTAATAAACAAAGTCAGATGCTTTGTCAAATCTCTCTCTTCATTTTCTCCGTACGGTTCTCCTTCTGCATTCGTCAACAAACGAATCACCGGTCTTGTCGGGAATTTAAAATTCTGACGAACAACAACAGCGGTATCTCCCTCATTGGTAATTACCGTAATACCGATTGGGTATGCTGCCACCGACTCCATAAATAACTGAACCATGGAAAAGTCAAACTGTACACCCGCCTGACTCATAATATATTCCATAGCATCCTTCACCTTATATCGCGGCATAAGGTTACCGTAAATCATACTGTCAAACTGATCACATAAGGATACGATCCGGACTTCCTGGGACAGTTGCTTTCCCTTCTTATGAAACGGATATCCGCTACCATCCATCCTCTCATGATGATGCAGGATAATATCTTTCACAGTTTTCGAAACCCAATCTTTCTTCTCTACATCAGTGTAACCGTAAACGACATGAAACATCACTTCTTTTCGGATCTTATCATCGCAGTTATTCATATCCAGACCGTCAACGTCTGCGGTTACCGTTGTAAACCCGATGTCATGTAACAATGCACCGATTGTGATTTCCTTTACCTTCTGCTTCGGAAACTTAGCACGCAACGCGATTAAAGTTGAAATAGCAGCAACATTCATCGAATGCAGGTACAACGCACTACTCTTTTCCCGGACACATGCCACACTGTACATAATCTCCGGCTCATTTAATATGTCGGAAATAATTTCATCCGCAACCTTAACAATCTCTTTCAACTCGTCCGTGGAAGTGTACGTATATTTCTCAATTGTAGTACGTACCATTTCCCCAAACTGTGCTACAACTTCTTCTTCAACCACAATACCGAATTTACTACTTTCGGTTTCCTTTTCAGCAATAAATACCTGTCTGACTCCCAGTTCCAATAAACGAGGTACATAATCCTTCTTTAACTTTGTACCCTCTGACATTAACACTACACCGGAAGAAGAAAACAGGTCTTTGGCCAAGATATCCCCATCTTTAATCGATTCAACCAAAATCCTTCTCATTATATCGCTCCTTCATTATCCATAGATATTTTATGCCATATAATTTCTCTTATTCTTTGCTTCTTCTAAGGCTTTGCGTTCTTCCTCGGAAAGAACCACAAAAGATTCACCCTTAATAATTTCCTTTACATACGTATAACAACCTTCTCTTGTATGCACGGAAGTCAAAATACAACCGTTGTTCTTATCATCTAACAATGCCATGGAAAAGCTTAACTTCCCACCCATCTCTTTAAATGCATCGTATTTTACAATACTCATTTTCTGATATGCCGTAAGCAACATATCACAGGCTATATTTAACTTTCCGAAAATATACTCTATATCGGTTTTCATCTTGTCCATCTCACCGAATCTGGTAAGAACGGAAGACTCCAGATCCTTTCCGTTGGCTCCCTTCATAAACGCAGAGTACTTTTTGTTCAGCTTTCTGATTTTAATCAGAGATACAATCAACAGCACCGCCAAAATAAAGGACATCACTACTGCAGAGATCCCGAGTATCATAGAAAAACGTAATGCTTCTGCCTCCTGCATTCCTGCAATTAATACGGAATTATCATTCATGCCATTCATCCTTCCTTACTTCAATCGATTAATTAACTCAATCAATCGCTCCAACTCTTCCATAGAATAATATTCGATTTCAATTCTACCTTTATTCTTGGCTTTGTTCTTAATTTCTACCTTTGTTCCGAGAATATCCTTCATCCGGTTCTCAATATCACGATAAATCACACTGTCATCCCGGGTCTTTACCGGCTTTTCATCTTTCTTCTCATCCTGGGTCAGAATGCGCTTCACCAGACTCTCCGTCTCACGTACACTTAACTTTTCGTCAAATACACGAAGTGCCAGCGTATGCTGTGCGTCTTTGTCCGTAATTGCCAAAAGAGCTCTGGCATGTCCGCCGGTCAGCATGTTATCGATTAACATCTGCTGTACTCTTTCATCCAGTTTTAACAAACGCATGGAATTGGTAATGGTGACACGATTCTTCGCTACCTTCTCTGCTAACTCATCCTGCTTTAAATGATGCTCTTGAATCAAACGACTGTAGGCCTGTGCTTCTTCAATCGGATTTAAATCCTCACGCTGAATATTTTCAATCAGCGCGATTGCAAAGATATCTTCAGAAGCAAACTCCTTCACAATGACCGGTAGCTCTAAGAGTCCCGCTTTTCTTGCAGCTCTCCATCGACGTTCACCTGCGATGATTTCGTAGCGTTTCCCCTTTTTCTGCACAACAATCGGTTGGATAACTCCATATTGCTTAATAGAATCCGCTAACTCCTGCAAGGCATCCTCATCAAAGTTACGTCTCGGCTGTGTACGATTCGGCTCAATCTCGGAAAGACGTAAAAATGTTTCACGTGAAACATTTTCCTTTTTTTCTTCTGCTACAGTTTCTTCAATGCCAAACATTCCTTCCAGCCCGTTCCCCAAAGCCGGTTTTTTCTTTCCTGCCATCCTAAGTTCCTCCTTAATATTGATACCAATCTCGTACATCCCGTTCGATTACTTCATCTGCCAATGCACGATATCCTTCTGCTCCGTTACATTTTGAATCGTACAAAATAATCGGAAGTCCATGGCTCGGTGCCTCGGCCAGCTTTACATTTCTCGGAATAATAGATTTATAAATGTTTTCCTTCAAATTTTTTCTTACATTCTCAACTACCTGCAAAGATAAATTGGTTCTGGAATCAAACATGGTAAATACTACACCTTCCATCTCCAACTCCGGATTCAATCTTTTCTTTACAAGTTCAATCGTATGTATCAACTGTGACAAACCTTCCAGTGCATAATACTCACACTGAATCGGAACAAGTACCGTATCTGCGGTCGTCATTGCATTGACTGTTAATGTATTCAAGGAAGGCGGACAGTCAATAATGATATAATCGAATTCATCCCGTACTTTGTCGACATAACTTTTTAAAATGTATTCCTTTTTATTTAAGCCAATCAACTCAATCTCAGCTGCTGCCAGGTCTACATTTGACGGAACGACCTTCACTCCATCCATTACGCTTTTCATCATGCAATCGTCCAAGTCACATTCGCCGATAATTAAATCATATACCGTCTTTTTGCATTTCTTCTTGTTCACACCCAGACCACTGGTCATATTTCCCTGAGGGTCAATATCAATAGCCAAGACTTTTTTCCCTTTTTCAGCAAGACAAGCGGCAAGATTAATTGCCGTAGTTGTTTTACCTACTCCACCTTTTTGGTTTGCAACAGCGATTGCCCGTCCCATAAGCGTATCTTCCTTCCTATCTATAGTTTATGTTTCACGTGAAACAATTTTCTTTATATCTTTTCCTAAATGTTTCACGTGAAACATTATTTAATATCTACAAATTTATGTCTGATTGCATATACTGCAGCCTGTGTACGATCCGAAACACCGATTTTCTTAAAAATGTTGGATACATGATTTTTTACCGTTTTTTCGCTAATCTGCAGTTTAGATGCTATCTCTTTATTGTAAAGACCTTCCGCTAATGCACAAAGAACTTCGATTTCTCTTGTGGATAAGAGTTTATCTTTGCTACGTGCCTCTCTTTGTAATTCCTTTAAATACTTCTGCTCCTTTAACAAGTGAGTCATCGTTGCATCAATATAATTTTCTCCGTCATACACTGCACAGATTGCTTTCTTCAAAATAGCAGACTCAGAATCCTTCAATAAATATCCGGATACTCCGATTTCAATTGCTTTCATTAAATATTCTACTTCGTTATGAATCGTCAGAATCAGCACCTTCTGCTTGTTTCCTCTGCTACGAAGCTTTTCCAATACTTCCAGACCGTTCATCTCAGGCATATTAATATCCAGTAAGACCACATCCGGACGAAGACTATCAATCAATCTTAAGCATACTTCTCCGTTTCCGGCTTCACCTACTACCTTGATGTCACCGTCCAACTCTAACAATTGTTTTAACCCCTCTCGGATCATCGAGTGATCATCCGCAATCAATACATTAATCATTCCCACACATTTCCTCCTTCTCTTGTAGCAACGGAATCTCTACAGATACCGTAGTTCCTTCTCCAATTACCGAATCTATCTGAATCGTTCCGCCCAACAATATTGCCCGTTCTTTTATCATGGACAATCCAAACCCATAATTTCCGTTGGTCGGTACCGTTACTTTCTGAGTATCAAACCCTATCCCGTTATCACGAATCACCAGCTTTATATTTTGATTCTCATAGCTAAGACTGACGTCCGTTTTTGTTGCTTTCGCATGTTTTAATATATTTTGACATGTTTCTTGTAAAATCCGATACAACGTTACTTTGTAAATGGAAGGCAATTCCGGTTCATCTGCCATATTATGAAAAACCGCTTCCATATCGTGATTCTTTTTTAATTGGTGACAGTATGATTCTATTGTAACACCTAATCCCAAATTATCCAAGGACATTGGACGAAGATTATAAATAATTTCTCTCATACCGCTGATAACAGACTTTATCGTTTCAATCATAGTCTGAAGTTCCAGTTTCACACGAATGGTATCAATATCCATCAAACGCATGCAGAGTTCTGTCTTATGAACCAGACTGGTCAAAATCTGTACGGAAGAGTCGTGCAAATCCATTGCAATACGATTTCTTTCACATTCATGAGACTCCAGAATATGTAAGCCCTGCTGTTTTTCCACCGGTGTAGCCTTACCCTCTTCTTCCTTGGCAGACTCCTCCTTCACAGTCAGGAATGTCATTCGAAGAACCTGTAACTGTTCCTTACGATATTTGTACTGTTCCAATTTGCTATTTAACTTCGGCAGCATTTCTTTTAAATCTTCTGCCGCCTGTAATAACTCCCTCTTTTCTTCTCCCTCTTCATATACGCCTACCGGAGAAAAGAAGTTCATATTGGAATCTTGCTTTTTATCAAGTTCAGAAAGTGAATAATCTACCTCACGAAGCTTTTGTTCAACTTCTTGTATATCTTCGATTATCTTGGTAAGTGCATCTTCATTCTCAGTCTCCAATACATCGAGAAATCGAATAACTTCTTCCGTTGTCATCTTGCTGTTTTCCAATATGGCACCT
>JAZUBD010000356.1:0-1628 GCA_045638305.1 Lachnospiraceae bacterium | reverse complement strand
CGGGGAGGACATCCGGCAACGGTAATCGAACTGGAACGGTCGTATCATGAGATAGAGAAAGAAAATCAGGAGGATGAAACAAATGAATTATAATGAGGCATTAAAGAAGGTAAGCGAATACGGTCAGGAGCATGTTTTGCAGTATTTCGAGGAATTGTCCGAAGCAGGCAAGAACGCACTTTTGGCACAGATTGAGCAGACGGATTTTTCCGTACTTGCTCAGGCCGCACAGGCCGATAAGGAACAGGTAAGAGGTGTGATTACGCCGATTCCTGCCATGAAGCTTTCCGAGATTGAGGAGCGAAAGGGAGAATATACCGAGAAGGGTCTGGAGATGATCCGTGCCGGTAAGGTAGGTGCCGTACTTTTGGCAGGCGGCATGGGAACCCGTCTCGGTTCCGACAATCCGAAAGGAATGTATAACATCGGCCTCACCAAGGAGGTATACATTTTTGAACGATTGATTCGTAATCTTTTGGATGTGGTAGAGCAGGCAGGCAGCTATATTCATTTGTTTGTGATGACCAGTGAAAAGAATCATGAGAAGACAGTTTCCTTCTTAAAGGAGATGAACTTCTTCGGATACAGCGAAGAGTATGTGACCTTCTTTATGCAGGACATGGCACCGGCGTCCGATTACACCGGAAAGGTGTATATGGAAGAAAAGGGCCTGATGTCTGCGTCCCCGAACGGAAACGGCGGATGGTTCTCTTCCATGAAACGTGCCGGTGTGCTGGATATTGTACATAAGGCCGGCATTGAGTGGCTGAATATTTTTGCGGTGGATAATGTATTGCAGCGTATTGCGGATCCGTGCTTTGTGGGAGCCACCGCAATTAATAATTGTGCCGTAGGTGCGAAGGTAATTAAAAAGGCGGCACCGGATGAGAAGGTAGGTGTTATGTGCTTGGAGGACGGCAGACCGTCCATTGTGGAGTATTACGAATTGACCACCGATATGATGGAAGCGAAGGATGCTACCGGAGAGCCGGCCTATAACTACGGTGTAATTTTAAATTATTTATTCCGTGTAAAGGATTTGGAGGAAATCGTCAGCAAGGAGATGCCGCTTCATATCGTGGAAAAGAAGATTCCGTATATGAACGAGGCAGGAGAAACCGTAAAGCCGGAGGCAGTAAACGGTTATAAGTACGAGAGCCTGGTATTGGATATGATTCATATGTTAGACAGTTGCCTTGTATTTGAGGTGGTACGTGAGAAGGAGTTTGCACCGATTAAGAATGCAACAGGTGTGGATTCCGTGGAAAGTGCAAGAGAACTGTTAAAGTTAAACGGAGTGGAACTGTAAGGCGTTTGAAGCGGCGAACATTCGCCGAAAGGAGCAGATATGGCAAAGCAGCATTGGAGGCCGGGAAACATGTTGTATCCGGTACCGGCAGTAATGGTAAGCTGCGGACGCGAAAATCAAAGACCGAACATTATTACCGTGGCATGGGCGGGCACTGTGTGCTCCTCCCCTGCCATGTTGTCTATATCGGTGCGTCCGGAGCGGTATTCCTATGATATTATTAAAGAAACCGGAGAGTTTGTTGTAAATCTGGTGACAAAGGACTTGGTGTATGCTACGGATTATTGCGGGGTAAAGTCCGGCAGAGACGTGGATAAGT
>JAZUBD010000355.1:0-3246 GCA_045638305.1 Lachnospiraceae bacterium | reverse complement strand
CAAATTAAATGCAGCGTATTCCCATGGTGGCTCCAGACTTTTGGTGGAGACGGTGGAGCAGAATCTGCAGGTAAAGATTGACGGTTATGTGAAGGTTGGCTTTGACGATTTTGAATGGATTATCGACCGTCTGGGCGGTGTAGAGATTACCCTGACCGAGGAAGAGGCCGAGTATTTGAATAAAACCAAGTATATCACAAAAAAAGAGTATCGTAATGTGGTTCCGGGAACACAGCTGATGAACGGAAATCAGGTATTGGGATATTGTCGAGTACGTAAGGTTCCGAATATCAACGGTACCAGTAGTGATTTCGGTCGTACGGAGCGTCAGAGAATTGTATTGACAAAGTTGTTTAACAAATACAAGGAGACCGGTATTTTTACTCTGTTATCTGTATTAAATGACTGCCTGCCGCAGGTGAAAACCAACATTTCGAAGGCGGATATGCAGGATTTAATGGAAGACGTAGTGGAAAATCGTATTTTGAACCTGGAAAGCTTCCGGATTCCGACGTCGGGTTCCTTTAGAGAACTGGATTTCGGCGGAGACGTGGGTAAGGCAATTGTTCCTAACTGGGCGCAGAATATTGATGCGCTTCATAAGAAGATTTTCGGTAATGTGAAGTAATTAACCCGTAAAACGGGGTTTGGAGGGTGTGCAATATGGAGATTCAGCTTTGGAGAGAGCTTTTGGAACCGTATGCGTTAGCGGTGGATGAGATTGTCGTAAAGTTTGAGCATCTGATTGATGCATACCGGAAAAGCGGCAATTATTCACCGGTGGAGCAGGTAAAGGGACGACTCAAATCCATTTCCAGTATTCTGGAAAAGTGCCAAAAGAAGGGAATTCCGTTCGAGGAGTTTGAAAATCATATAGAGGATATTGCGGGCATTCGTATTATCTGCCAGTTCACGGAGGATATCTACAAGGTAGTGGATATCATTAAAAACCGTGCGGATATGCAGGTAAAGGAAGAAAAGGATTATATCGAAAATGCCAAAAAAAGCGGATACCGCAGTTATCATATGATTGTACAGTATACGGTAGAAACTTTGCGGGGACCGAAGGTACTGCATATCGAGATTCAGATTCGTACATTGGCTATGAATTTCTGGGCGACCATCGAGCATTCCCTGCAGTATAAGTATAAGAAAAATATGCCGGAGAACTTAAAGCAGCGTCTTTTGAATGCGGCAGAGGCAATCGGCGTGTTGGATGAGGAAATGGCCTCCGTACGAGAGGAGATTATGGGTGCCCAGAATTCCTTTAACCGGAATGCGAGTCTGGTGGCGGATATTCTGACCAATATCCAGAACTTGTATAAGACGGCCAATAAAAAAGAAGTGGTCAAGATTCAGGATGAGTTTTTCCGCGTATACCAGGAGGGGGATTTGGCCCAGTTGGAGCATTTCAGTAAGGAACTGGATATTATTGCGGAGGGCTACCGGGTACAGAGCTTACGATAAGATTACGTTACCGATACATTTAGGAGGACGGTATGGCAATTAAATTACCGGAAAAGTTCGAGAAGCGAATGAGAGAGCTTCTCGGTGCGGAATATGAAGCATTTGCAAAGGGGTATGAAACCGACCATGCGGCGGGCATGCGTGTCAACACCATGAAGTTGTCTCCGCAGGAGTTCGAGAAGATTGCACCGGTTGCTGTGCGGAAGATTCCGTGGGTTACCAACGGATTTTACTATGATGCGGATGCAGCACAACCGGCGAAGCATCCGTATTATTTTGCAGGTATGTACTATATCCAGGAGCCGAGCGCTATGACGCCGGCGGCAGTACTTCCGGTGACTTCGGGGGAGCGCGTGCTGGATTTATGTGCGGCGCCGGGCGGAAAGAGTACGGAGCTTGCGGCGAAGCTAAACGGAGAAGGAGTGCTGGTTTCCAATGATATCAGTAATTCCCGTGCAAAGGCACTGCTTAAGAATCTGGAACTGTTCGGCACAAAGAATGCGGTGATTGTCAGTGAACCGCCGGCGAAGCTTGCAGAACGGTTTGCCGGATATTTTGATAAAATTCTGGTGGATGCACCGTGTTCCGGAGAAGGAATGTTCCGGAAGAGCCCGGCTATTATGAAAAACTGGGTGCAGTACGGTGTGGAGTATTATCAGAAGCTGCAACGGGAGATTTTGCCGTCGGCGGAAAAAATGCTTCGTCCGGGCGGAATGCTCCTGTATTCTACCTGTACCTTCTCACCGGAGGAGGACGAGGATACTTTGGCGTTCTTACTTTCTGAGTATCCGGAGCTATCCATGGCGGATTCTCCGCTGTCTTATGAGGGATTTGCACCGGGCAGGCCTGAATGGGCGGACGGTCCGGAAGAAATAAAAAAGGCCATTCGTATCTGGCCCCACAAGATGGAGGGCGAAGGCCATTTTGTGGCATTGCTTAAAAAGTCCCCGGAGGCAGAGGGGGCGCCGTTTACGACGGAACGGGTACGTCCGGCAAAACTGTCCGAGGAAGCACAGGAGTTTTTACAGAGAGTGAAGATTGCGTTTGCACCGGAGCGTATCATCGCAAGGGAAGATCGTTTGTATTATTTGCCGGAGAATCTGCCGGATTTGTCGGGACTCAGAATTCTGCGTTCCGGACTTCTTCTCGGGGAGATGAAGAAGAACCGGTTCGAGCCGAGCCAGGCGTTAGCCTGTGCATTAAAGGCAGAGGAATACGATAATTGCTACAACCTGACCGCAGAGGATGAAGATGTGATTCGTTACTTAAAGTGCGAAACCATTGATGCCAAAGAACCGGTTGCAGACGGGTTTGTACTGGTATGTGTGGACGGATACCCGTTAGGCTGGGGAAAGGCCGCAAAGGGTGTCATTAAGAATAAATATCTTGCCGGTTGGCGGATGATGTAGGAGGAGAGCATGCGGTTAGATAAACTGGTAGCGGAGCTGACCGGAATGACCCGGTCCCAGGCAAGGGATGTGATTGTAAAGGGCAGAGTCTGCGTAAACGGTGAAGTGAAAAAGACGACCGCAGAGCAGGTAAAGGAAGAGTGCGATGTGTTGACCTTAGACGGGAAGACACTGACTTTTCAGAAGTTTGTGTACTATATGTTAAATAAGCCTGCGGGGACGGTTTCCGCCACGCAGGACAGGGAGGCTAAGACAGTACTCAGTCTTCTTTCGCCAGAAGATAAAAAAACACGAAATCTGTTTCCGGTCGGCCGGTTGGATAAAGATACGGAAGGACTGTTACTTTTGACGGATGACGGAATGCTGTCCC
>JAZUBD010000354.1:0-2237 GCA_045638305.1 Lachnospiraceae bacterium | reverse complement strand
TTCACCGCTGATTTTCGGTGTAATGATTGACCGGGTGATTTACGACAGTGATTTACCCGGATTTCTTAAAATCAGCATAGGATTTTTCGGAATCACAGCATTCGGAATCGCATTGTACTATGTAACTTATGAACTGTACAGTGTGGTAGGTCATGGCATTCACAGGAGACTTCGTATCGGGATTTTTCGAAAGCTGCAAACCCTGACGGCGGAGGAAATGACGGCATTGCAGCACGGAGATACCGGAAACATGATTTTGTTCTGGACAACGGAAGGCTTACATTTTATGGTGCGAAATGTGATACATAATGCCAATAATAGTTTACGTATTTTGTGTTGTCTTGTCGTAATGTTTCTGATAAATCCAGTGTTCGGACTGGTTTCGGTTGTGATTGTGCCGTTATCGGTAATTGCCACCTTTTCTATCGGAAAAAGAATCCGGGCCAACAGCGGAAAAGGGAATGAGATCTATGCAAAGTATATCAGTCGGTTGTTTGAAATTGCGGGAGCTTTTTCGGAGATTAAGATTTGGGGCGCAAAGGAGTATGTTTTGAAGAAATATGACGGAGATTTAAAAGAAATGAATCGTGTCCGGGCAAAAATCGAAATGGATAATTGTGTCGGAAATGAGGTGTTGGCCAATATAAAAAATGTAATTCTGGTAATTCAGTACGGGGTGTTGGCGTATTATGCGGTTGTCGGGAATTTGCAGGTGGGAACTATTACTGTGATGCTTGCTTATTTCAACACTATGTCCCATTCCTTGGCGGAAGTTGCAAAGTATTATATGGATGCGCAGCAGAGAATTTCTATTATCGAACGTATTTATCGTTTCCTCGGAAAGAAGGGAATGGATAAGGCAGAAAACGGTGTGCAGCCGGAGGGCAGGAGTAACGAAATCAAGGTTAAGAATTGCAGCTTCCGGTATCAGAACAGCGAGACCGATGTACTGAGCGGCATTGATTTTTCTGTAAAGCGGGGAGAGAAGGTGGCCGTGGTGGGCGGTTCCGGTGCCGGAAAGAGTACGCTTCTGAATCTGTTGTTGGGCTTGTATGAGCCGCAGAGGGGGGAGGTTTTACTGGATGACATATCACTGGCAAAGATAGACCGGGACGCGCTATACTGTCGGTTTGGTGCTGCTTTCCAGCATGTATTGTTATTTCGCGGAACGATTCGGGAGAATCTTGAAATGGGAGAAACGATACGGTCAGAGGTGCTTGAAAAGGCTTGTAGAAGTGCGGGAATTTCCGAGTACATTTCGGAACAAAAGGAGGGACTCGACACGGTGTTGGAACGTTGGGGCAGCAATTTGTCGGGCGGACAAAGACAGCGGTTTGGCATTGCGAGAGCCTATGTACAGGGAACCGATTTTGTGTTTCTGGATGAGGTTACCGCGGCGCTTGATGCCGACACGGAGGAGTTGGTGTTAAAGCGGCTGGAGGACGGCTTACAGGGCAGAGGCTGTGTGATGGTTTCCCATAGGTTAAAAACCGTGGAAGCCTGCGACCGGGTCATTGTATTAAAGGACGGAAGAATCTGTGCGGAGGGCACACCGCAGATGCTGCGGGAACAGTGTAAGGAGTACCAAAGCTTATTCGGTCTGGAGCAGAAAGGAGCATAGGATGAAAAAAATCAGATATCGTTTGACGATTTGGAAATGGTTACTTCCCTTTTTTGACGGTGTGAAATGGGCCTATGTGGGAGATATTGTTTCGGATTTATTGATTCGTGTACTGGATATGTTGTTTCCGGTGGTTTACGGTATATTGCTGGAAAAGATTATTATTGAAAAGCAAAAAGATTTGTTGGGATGGGTGTTAGGTGCGTATCTGGTACTGCAGATTATGAAGTCGGTGTTGAGGGTACTGCAAATTCATTGTCAGAACAAGGTAAATCACAAGGTATACCGGAAACTGCGGGTTGCGATTATGGAGAAGTATTTCGGCAGAAAGTTTCCTTCGTACCGGACCCTTACCACCGGTGATGTAAAAATGACGGTGGAGGATGCGGTGAACAAACTGAATGGCTTTCAGACACAGTTTTCGCAGTATTGTCTTAACGGCATTTTCGGCATCGTGATGGTTGCGGTACTATTCGGAATTGATTGGAGAATGGCGCTTGTAAGCTTTGTATCCATTCCCCTTACTTTCTTTATGGACCATGCGGTAAGTAAGGCGGAGAAGGGCTATATTGAAAGGCTGGATGGAAATGATGCGTCCTGGTTAACCTGGTTGGAT
>JAZUBD010000353.1:0-4989 GCA_045638305.1 Lachnospiraceae bacterium | reverse complement strand
CCAGATACACCAGTTCCTCCCGCAACGTATCGTCGGTAAGAGCCTGTCCCGCAATCATTGTCACCGTATCCAAGAGAGACTCCGGCTCCTTAAATCTTCGTTGTCCCTCCACCGTCTCCGTAAGTTCGTTATACAACGTTTCCTCTATAATATAGCATTCCTTCGGCCGGAGCCCCAACAAAGATACTCCCACCTCTTCCGCAGCCATGCACCTAATTTCCTCCGAAAATATACGGCACAAATCCGACACCATAAACAACTCCGGCGACTCCGGATTGTGCACACGCAATACCTCGTACCCGCCCTTTACAAGCTCTGCCTTTGTATTCACCGGCACCTCTATAAACACCATGGTGTCCGCCAGAAAATCCGCATAGCGGAACAAAAACCCCGACACTTCCTGTTCTTTGTTCACCACCGCAAGCACCGACCATTGGGACGATACCGGCATCGGCACCTCCGGTGCCTTTGTTGCCTGCACCTGCGGCTTATCCGGCGCCGCCTCCTTCACGGCAAACAGTTCGGAAAAGATAACATAAGCCCCCAACCACACCAGACTAACCAAAGAAGCATATAAAAAAAGACGTAATGCCAAACTTCCTTTTTTCATTTTCCTCCTCCTTTTTCCTTCCCCATCAGTATAACAGATATTTTTTCTCCGTGCAACGCGGGGTTATGCGTTTTTTCTTGCCTGTTGCACCGTCATCATGTATAATAACAGTATTCGTAACAAAATACATCTCTATTCAAAAACGCGACAGAATGTTACTCTGCCGGAAACGGAGGCTGCTATGTCACAAAAAACAGTATTAATCACCGGTGTGTCCAGAGGAATCGGCCGTGCCTGTGCCCTTGCCTTTGCAAAGGCCGGTTATGCGGTGGCCGGATGCTGCCATACAAATAAGGACCTTCTGGATTCCCTGTCTTCGGAGCTTACGGCTCTCGGTACGCCTCATCTGCTTTTACAAGGAGAATTACAAAATTCGGCTTTTCCCTCCGAGTTGGTTTCAAAAACAGTAGAGCGCTTCGGACGTTTAGATGTCCTGATTAACAATGCAGGCGTCTCCATGATCCGTATGCTGACCGACACCGACGATTCCCAGTGGGAGCACGTGATATCCTCAAACCTGTCCTCGGCTTTTTACTGTACCCGTGCCGCCATTCCGCACCTGTTAAAAAACCGGGACCGGGAAGACATTCCTTCCACAGCCCCGTGCGGTATTATTTTAAATATATCCTCTGTCTGGGGATGCTCCGGGGCCTCCTGTGAGGCTGCTTACTCCGCTTCAAAAGCCGGATTAAATGCTCTGACCGAAGCAACGGCAAAAGAACTGGCTCCCAGCAGGATTGCGGTAAATGCCTTAGCCTGCGGTGTTATCGATACCGATATGAACCGTTGTTTTTCCGATGAAGAGCGGGACGCTTTGGCGGAAGAAATTCCGGCCGGTCGCTTTGCCTCCCCGGAAGAGGTTGCCGATGCATTGGTACTGCTGGCACAAATGCCTGCTTACCTGACCGGCCAGATCATCCGCTTCGACGGTGGTTTTCTGTAAAATGAAAAAGTAAGGCTACGCATTCATCCTGCGTAGCCCCTTTCCTTTTATTCCTGCTTTTGCGCCTTTCTCTGGCGCTTGTCCTCGTACATCCGGCTGTCACTGATTTCCAATGCTTTCGCAAGGGCTGTCTTAGAGGCATCTTTCACCTCATACAAGCCACAGCTGACCTCCGCATCGTACGGTTGCCCGCTCTGCGCATTTATCCGCACCAGTTCCTCTCGAACCTCTTTTATAATATCCTCACCGTCGCTCGGCTGTTCCATTCTGCATACTACCACAAACTCATCACCGCCGGTACGTGCCACCACAATATGATTCCTGCGCTCCGATACTTTCGTAAGTGCAGTTCCCACTCTGCAAATGGCATCGTCTCCCGCGGAATGGCCGTAAGCATCGTTTATCTTTTTCAGATTATCCATATCGATACTGATAACCGCAATCCGCTTTCTGAGGAACATGGAATCGCTGTAAATCTTACGGGCCTTCTCCTCAAATCCCCGCCGGTTACTGATACCGGTGAGCGTATCCTCTTTGTACAAGCGTTTAATTTCATTCATGGCATCCAAACGCTCATGTAAGAAATAATTCTCCAGAGCCACCGCAAAGTTCATTGCCCACGGCTGCATGAAATCATTATAATGTCCATAATTATCAAAACATGCTGCTACATATCCCAAGTTATGATTTTTGTAATGTAACGGAACAAAATAGAAACTGCCGTTTTCGATTTCCTGTCGTTCTTCCTCCGGCACCAGCTCCGAACGATCAAATTTTTTCTCAAAATGCGAAAGAGTATTGTTCGGATTCTTTACGGCACGTAATACCATGGTCTTTGTATACTCAAAACGGGTCGTACCAAGGTTACGTTCCTCCTCCGTCAGTTTCTCCGACTCATCGCACAGACAAATCCACATCTTCTTTGCATTGTTACGAAGATTGTACTTATGTACCACATTTAACAGTTCTGCCTCATCCGTAACGCCTTCCAAATCGGAATTCATAAAAACCGTCTGGTGATTAATATCCTTCCGTTCCTCCAGTTCCTTGGTCAGGCTGTGCCATTTGTTGGTTACCTTATGACGCATACAGCCACAGGTTCCTCTGTATTTATCCTGCGTGGAAATGAACTGGGTCTTCTCCGGCTTCATTCCGTGGACAACTTCATCAATCACATCCACCGCCCGTTCCGCCATTTCTTCGAAATTTACGGAAACCGTCGTAAGCGGAGGCTCCGCATGTTGCGCCTCCATTAAATCGTCAAAGCCGGATACACAAATTTCCTCCGGTACACGAATGCCTCGTTCACTCAGTTCACTCGTCACCGCCAGCGCCATATAGTCATTGGCGCATATAATCGCCTGGGGATACATGGTGGTCCGAGTAGACAAAAAGTGATCCACTGCAGGCTTTGCAAAGGTCTTCCAATAGTTCCCGTAATAAATCATATCCTCCGTCACCGGAATCCCGGCCTCTTCCATCACACGCTTAAAGCATTCAAAACGTAAGCGGGCATCTTCCAGCTCCATACGACCGGTCATAAAACAAATATCCCGGAACTTATGTACTTCAATAAAATGACGGATAATCCGTTCCATGGACACTCTCTCGTCAACCCTGACATTGTAAAACCCTTCCACAGGTTCACGCAAAGAGACCACCGGACAGGACAACCCTCTCAGCTTACGGATAAGCGCCTCTCCTCCGTCGGAAATATTAAGCGAATCCAACGCAATTATGATACCGTCGAACTGGGAATAATCCGGCAAGGAATAAATCTGCTGTTCCCCGACACTGTATAACAAATTATCTCCGTGGGAATTGAATGTCGTAAAAAAGTACACATCATAACCATATTCTTCTGCCTTCATGCTGATGGCACGACATACTCTGCTGGAAAAATTAAATGTTATACTGCCGATTATAACACCTATCTTCTTTCGCTTCATTCCGCATCACCGATCCTTTCTATAATCTGCCTGTATTCCGTTTTCAACTGTCCGTACCGTTCTTTTGCCGTATCCCAATCCTGTACCTTTAATGCCTGCAATACCGCCATCGCCTTTGTCGCGGCGGAATCAAAGCCGAAATTAGCCAAATTCCCTTTCAGACGATGTACCGTTCCGTAAAACTCTTTCTCCTCCCGTGCCGCCAGGGCCGCATCCATCTCTTCGATAATTTCTTCTCCTGGAAACAGAAGGACACACTCCTCCCATAACGACATCTGACCTGCCATCCGCACAATCAATTGTTCTTCGTCACCGATGAACGTCTGCATTCTTCGATATAATTCCGACATTAAGGTACACCTCTCCATTGTTCTACTATCATTATACCTCATTTTTTGCTGTTTGTCCACGAATTCCGTGCATATAGTATTATAACTCTCTACTGCGGTACCGATTATGTCTCCTATCATTGATTTACACTGTGATACATTGTATCGTCTGTCCTCCGAGCCGGAACGTTTCTTTTCCCCTAACGGCGTAGAAAGCTCCTCCGTTTCTTTCGCCGGCCTGCAAAGCGCCCATAGTCTCCTGCAATGCTTTGCTCTGTTTACGGACCTTTGCGAATTGTCCTCACCGGACCCTTTGTCCCCTCTTAAAAATCAGCTGGCCTGTTTTCGTACAATACTCGTAAAATCCGAAGGACAACTCCACCAAGTCAAAACCGTCTCCGACCTTATAACCTGCACGAACCGGCAAAAAAACGGGGTCCTTCTCTCCATGGAAGAAAGCTGTCTGTCGGAGAGTCCCATGTCTCTCCTTCCAAAACTCTTTGACCTTGGAGTCCGCATGGCAACCCTTACCTGGGATTATTCTACCTTTTTAGCTTCTTCGGCAGTGAATGCACCACCTCATCCCCTTCCGAACCGTCATCTCTTTCCGGCTGCCTTCTCCCGGATTCCCGAAGCCTATCCCGGACTGACCCCCGTAGGGTTTGATTTTCTTTCGGAAGCGGAACGCCTGGGCATCCTGATCGACGTGTCCCATCTGTCCGATGCCGGCTTCCGGGACGTTGCCACCCACAGCAAACGACCTTTCCTCGCCAGTCATTCCAACGCCCGCTCCGTCTGTAACGTTCCTCGCAATCTCACCGATGACATGCTTCGTACCCTGGCCCGGCGGGGCGGTCTTACCGGTCTTTGCCTCCACGAACCATTCCTTTCACCGGGGCCACTTACCAAGGATAATGTCACGGAGGCTTTGATTGCCCATATATCTCATATCTTTCACGTAGCCGGTTCGGAAGTACTTGCTTTTGGCACGGATTTTGACGGCACGCCGGGCAACTGCGCCATACCGGACTTTTCCCGGCTTCCTCTTTTTGCGGAACAACTAAAAAAAGCCGGATTCACCTCCGGCCAGATTGACAATCTTTTTTACAAAAACGCATTACGGTTCTTTAAAGAAAATTTGCCCGCATGACTTTCTTT
>JAZUBD010000352.1:0-1726 GCA_045638305.1 Lachnospiraceae bacterium | reverse complement strand
GGTGTTTACGGAGCTTAATATCCCGGCGGTTGTGGAAAAACAAAGCGGGTATTTTTCTGCCAGAGAGGTGACGGTGGTGTTAAATGCCCTTCGGGTAATCGATAATCCGCTGCAGGATATTCCGTTGGTTTCGGTGCTTCGTTCCGAAATGGTGGGAATGACCGAGGAAGAACTGGCGGTAGTCCGGATTGTGGCTAAGGCAGAGGAAAGGGGATATCGAAGTGCCTTCTATGATGCGGTAAACCTCTTTTTGGAAACAACGGAAGAATCTGCAAGTACCGGGGATGATAGGAAGACGGCAGGTGCGCATGGGAACGGAAAGGTTCCGGAAGAATTGCTTCCGGCAGTATGTGCGGCAAGAAGGAAACTGATTCATTTTACGGAACAGTTGCGTGATCTGCAGGCGCTCTCTGTATATGCAGGGGTTCCGGAGGTATTGGAGGCGTTGTATGAAACCACGTCTTACCCGGATTTTGTGCGGGTGATGCCGGGAGGAGAACGGCGTGCGGAAAATCTTTCCATGCTTGTGGAAAAAGCAAAGAAATTCGAAGAAAGTAGTTATTCCGGAATTTTTGATTTTGTTCGTTATATTGAGCGGCTGATAAAATACGATACGGACACGGGAGAGGCCCAGATTGTGTCCGGAGAGAATGCGGTGCGCCTGATGAGTATTCATAAAAGTAAAGGCTTGGAAGCACCGGTGGTAATTGTGGCGGGACTGTCCAAAAAGTTCAACCGTATGGATGTCCATGCGGGCCTGGTGCTTCATCCGGAGCTTGGTGTGGGAATGGATTTCCGGGACGAGGTACTGCGGGTAAAGGCGCCGACCCTGTTCAAAAAGGTGATTGCGGGTCAGTTAAATTATGAAATGCTTTCGGAGGAGCTGCGTATTCTGTACGTGGCATTGACCAGAGCAAAGGAGAAGTTGATTTTGTCGGCTGCGGTGGATTCGGAGGCAGAGTTTTACGATGCATGGGGGACGACTTCGGAGAAGGAAGAAGCGGCAAGCTACTCTGAACTTCTCAGTGCCAATACGTATCTGGACTTTTTAAAGCTTTCTCTCGGGAAGTGCCTGAAAAAGGGAAGCATCAAAGGTGTTCGGAGAGAACAGTCGGAGAACGAGGCTGCGGAGGCAGTTTTGAAAAAAAAAGCGGAACGCGCGGAACGGCAACGTTGGTATGACGGTCTATGCGCAGCAAGCATTGACAGGGTGTATCACGAAGGGCTGGCAGAGGAGTTGTCCGCCCGGGAAAGCTATCAATATCCGTATCCGCTTTGCAAAGGGAAAATGAAGCTTTCTGTATCGGAGCTGAAAAAAGCCGCCTATGTCGATGAGGAGCAGGAGGAATTGTTCCCGGAGATAGTGCCGGAAAAGACGGTACCGAGGTTTATGCAGGAAGTACAGCCGGAAGGAGTGTCCGGCAGTGAGCGGGGAACCTTGTATCACCGTATTATGGAGTGCCTGGATTTTTGCAGGGAATACAAGGAAGAAACGGATGTGTCGGCCGCCATGGAAGAGCTGATTGCAAAGGGACGTATCCGGAAGGATGCGGCAGCTCTTGTGGCACCGGGAAAGATTTTTAAGTTTTTCCGAAGCGAGTTGGGAGGGCGGATGCAGACGGCGGCAAGAACGGGCACGTTAAAGAAGGAACAGCCTTTTGTCATCGGATTGCCGTATTCCGAGGTATACAAAACAGAGGAGGCAGACCCGGCAGAGCTTGTGATG
>JAZUBD010000351.1:0-1578 GCA_045638305.1 Lachnospiraceae bacterium | reverse complement strand
CCGCTTGGCCTCCGACTTCTGGAGGCAGAGAATTTTTCCAGACCTTGGAGTTACGATGCCTTTTACAAAACTTTGTCGGATGAAAATTATATCGTAATCATAGCAAAGGGAACGGACGCATTATTGGGATACTGCGTCCTTCTTTGTACCGGGGAAGAGGCAGACATCACCAATGTGTGTACCGCCCCAGTGGCACGTGGAAAAGGAGTGGCAACAGCTATATTGACCGCACTTATGGAGGCAGGAAAGTCCCAGGGCGTTACCGAGTTTTTCTTGGAAGTGAGGGAGAGTAACACCCCGGCAAGAAATCTGTACACAAAGCTAGGCTTTGAGGAAATCGGTTTGCGGAAGAACTATTATGAGGAGCCGAGGGAACATGCGGTGTTGATGAAGAAGGGGGAGGCTACGGTATGAAAATGATTATCGAACAGACAAAGGAGTATCCGAACCGTATGCAATATGACCCGGAAACAAAGACGTTTTCGGCGTCGGAAAAGGAGTCATTGGCGTATGCCAGAGGATTTAACTATCCTTACGGCTGGGTGGAAGAGTCCGGAACACCGCCGGCACCCCACTGTGATTGCATGCTGATGTCAACAAAGGAATATAACCTTGGGGATGAGGTGGAGATAAAACTCATCGGAATGTTTAAGCGCAATGACGGAGACCATAAATACATTGCGGTAGAAGAAAGTCGTGAAGTAAATGATTATGAGGGGTTGACGAAAGAGGAGAAAGAGGCGCTGCATAAGCTTTATCCGCGTGTGGGCGAGGGCGAAGGATGGTTCGGACGAGAAGATGCGAAATGGTGCTATGAGCACTGTGAGAAAGCGTTGTAATCGGCTGTGGGGAGAATCAAGATGATAAAGAAGAATTATAAATTCGGATTTGATATTTGGGGGCTGATTCTGTTTTTAGTTATTATGATTCCGAATTTTATTTGGTTTGCGGTACCGGCACCCAATGATGTTTTGCGAACGGAGTCGGTTACCAAAGTAGTAGATGCCATCGGTTCCGTGTGTCAGGTGGCAATGGTGGCGGCGTTGTGTGCAATCGTACATAAGGAGTGTAAAAAGCTTGGTATAACCCCGTTGATTCTGGCAGTCATCGGATGTTGTCTGTTATATTATTTGTGTTGGATTTTGTATTATACGGGTGTGACAAATGTGGTAGTAATATTAGGGATGACGGTTGTCCCGTGTTTTGCATTTTTGTTCTTTGCATTCGACAGAAAGAACGGGATTGCACTGATTCCGATTGGTGGATTCACCGTATGTCATGTGGTATTCGGAGTAATAAATTTTATTGTTTAGAGGAAAGTATGAGTCAGCAATAATCTGAAAATTGAAGTAAAGTACTTAGAAAGCAGAGTAGAAAAATGAAAAAAGGAAGAATAGCAACACTGTGTATTGCAGTAATCAACATACTGGCGTTTGTCGCTAATCTCACAATCGGAGGAGGAAGCTTCTTTGGATTGTTCATCTCCGGTGGCGGATATTTAAAGGAATACGGTGAGGCAGCTTTCCGATTGATTATGGAGAACGGGCAATGGTGGCGTCTTCTGACTTGTGGTTATCT
>JAZUBD010000350.1:0-1514 GCA_045638305.1 Lachnospiraceae bacterium | reverse complement strand
CAGTGTGAGAACATGACTAAGTCCGGTCAGTATACCGGTAATGTAAGCTCTCCGTTCAACGGCGTTGCATTATATGCAAATGACGATGCGGTATCTTATACCCAGAACTTTGCTAACGGCACCCATGACTTCACCTTAAGAGGTGCTTCTAACGGTGACAACATGGCAAGAGTTGATCTTGTAATCGGTAACCAGACGAAGGGAACCTTCTACTTCGGTGATGCAAATATCGCTGAGTACACTATTTCCAACGTATCTCACGGTACCGGTAACCAGACCGTTAAGCTTGTAGTAACCGCAGATGATGGTCAGTGGGATGCTTACATCGACAGCTTAACCATCAGCCCGGCAGGTTCCGTAAGCACCGACAACGGCAGCAATGCAGGTAACGGTGGCAACGGCGGAAATTCCGGCAACAGCGGTAGCTCCATCAATCCGAATGGTAAGATGGTTGCTTTAACCTTCGATGACGGCCCGACTTCCACTACCTCTCAGGTTTTGGATATCCTTGACAGATATGGTGTTAAGGCTACCTTCTTCTTGATTGGTCAGAATATTAACGGTAACACCCGTTCTATCCTTGAGAGACAGAACGCTTCCGGTCACGAGCTTGCAAATCATTCTTACACTCATAGCGATATGACTACCATGTCCCAGAGTGCTATCCAGAATGAGATTAATCAGACCAATAACCTGATTAAGCAGTACACCGGACAGACTGCAAAGTTCTTCCGTCCGCCGTACATCTCTGTAAACAACACTATGTACAGCGCAATTGACATGGCATTCATTCAGGGTACCATGCACAATGACTGGGATGGCAGCAGTTCCTCCAACCAGATTGCAAATTCTGTAATCCAGGGTGTAAAGGACGGTCAGATTATTTTGCTCCATGACTTCCAGGGCAATACCGCTACCGTGAATGCACTTCCGACCATTATTGAAAATCTTAAGAATCAGGGTTATCAGTTTGTAACCATGAGCGAGCTTTTCCAGTACAAGGGAAAGAATGCAAATGTAGACTATAAGATTTGGTCCAGTGTTTACGACTAAAATAAGATGAACAAGGCAGGGTTGCCGCGTATGCGGCGGCCCTGTTTTTACGTCTTGTGGGGGCTGTATCATTTGGAGTAGCAATACGGAATCCTCTTTTGCAAGTCGCGACGCTCCGTCAAACTTCCTCCAACCGGTTCTAAGCGTCTCTCGGGTGTGGCCTCGAGACTTAGAACCGCTAGGAGGCGATTTCGACTGCGCTAAGTACGCGACCCTTCGGGAAAAGCAAAAACGGATTCCGTATTGCTACTCCAAATGTTTCGGGAACATGAAAGACGTAAAAACAGGGCCGTACACTTCACATCGGTGCAACAGCCCTGTTTTGTTCCTATATAAGGAAAATATAAGAAAAACCTAACTTAATTTGTGGATAAATAAACCGCTACGCAACTTCGGCTCGAACCAGGTGGACTTCGGAGGCATCAAGCGGCCGGCATCGGATACGGCGAATAATTCGCCGA
>JAZUBD010000349.1:0-4711 GCA_045638305.1 Lachnospiraceae bacterium | reverse complement strand
GAGACAAGAATCTCTTTGTCGGTATGGGCCAGATCTCCGATGGTACGGATGCCGAGGGCTCGCAGACGTTCGGCGGTGGAATGCCCTACATACAGCAAATCGCCCACGGGAAGAGGCCAGAACTTTGTCGGAAGCTCTTCTGGGAACAGGGTGTGTACCAAATCCGGTTTTTTAAAGTCGGAAGCTGTCTTGGCAAGCAGGCGGTTGACGGAGATACCGATATTGACCGTAAAGCCCAACTCCTCCCGGACTTTATCTTTTATTTTATGAGCAAAGGCAACCAAGTCGCCGTACAGTCCTTCCGTGCCGGTCATATCGCAAAAGGCTTCGTCGATACTGAACTGTTCTACCACCGGAGCATACCGGCGCAGTAGTTCCATAAAGGCGCGGGAACGTTGTAAATACAAGGTGTGATCCGGCTTTGCAATATAGAGATTCGGACATTTTTGAAGCGCCTTTACAATGGGCTCGCCGGTGGTAACACCGCACTGTTTCGCCAGAGTGGACTTGGCAAGAACGATACCGTGACGGGCTTCCCTGTCGCCACCGATAATGGCGGGAATGGTACGGATGTCCAACGTTTCGCCCAAATCATGGAGTCTGTGGTGGGCCTCCCAGCTTAAAAAAGCGGAATTGACATCAATATGAAAGATAACCGGTTTTGCCATGAGAAACCTCCTTTCTTCCTTTCTTACCGGTGCCACAAGAGGGTCTGCCGATGGAAATATATTGGATTTTAAATATATTACAGAACTGGTGTTTGCATTCAGTATAACAGAAAAGCTCAGAATTCGCAAGTTTATATAAAAATACCGAGCGGAGGAAAAGTTGGGATAAAGCCTCCTTTTTTTGCACATACTTCCATTAAATTAAAAACGGAGGAATATTATATGACAGTAGATTTTAAAACCAGTGAAACCAAGGATAATTTAATGCGTGCCTTTGCGGGTGAAAGTCAGGCGAGAAACCGTTATACCTTTGCTGCAGCTCAGGCAAAGCAACAGAAACTCCACATAATCGAAGCGGTGTTTACCTTTACCGCAAATCAGGAACAGGAGCATGCAGAGATTTTTTACAACCATTTATCCGAACTTGCGGGTGAAACCATTCATGTGGACGGCGGATACCCGGTGGACATTACCGACAGTATTACGGAGCTTTTACGCATGGCGCAGCATAATGAGTATGAGGAGCATGACGATGTATATCGTGCTTTTGCGGATAAGGCGAAGGAGGAAGGCTTTTTAAAGGTAGCATCTTCTTTTGAACAGATTGCAAAAATCGAGAAGATACACGGCAATCGTTTCGGCGCATTTGCGGAGCTTTTGGAAAAGAATCAGCTTTTTATTTCCGATGTTAAGACCGGATGGTTCTGTTTGAATTGCGGTCATGTATTTGAAGGAACCCAAGCACCGGAAAGCTGTCCGGTTTGTGCTCATGATAAGGGGTACTTTGTTCGTCTGGAGTTGGCACCGTATACCGGCAACTGCTGTGTGGAAGGCAATTTATAGTAGCGGGGCTGTCGGAACGAAGCCTGGGGAAAACGCATAATAAAAATCAGAAACTTATCAAAAAGGGGTTGCTTGCCCCTTTTTGTTTTGGTATAATAAACGTGTGAGTGAAAATGCAGTACCGTGTGATGGGGAGATCGCAAGGGAGTTAGAAATCATGTCGTGTCCGGCTTGATTTTTTTTTGCGGTTATCTGGCAAATTTTGGGGATATAGACAGCCTGTGAAAGGTGTTTATATAAAACAAAATACTTTAGGAGGACGAGCAAATGAAACTTATTTACAATGTAGAAGACAGAATGAGCTTCGGCAAAATGGTTGTCTTTGCAATCCAGCAGCTCCTGGCCATTATGGCTGCGACCCTTGTGGTTCCGATGATTATCGGAAACGGAATGAAGTCTGAGGCTGCACTGTTCGGTGCGGGTATAGGTACCTTGGTGTATATTGCCTTTACGAAGAAGAAGAGTCCGGTATTCCTCGGTTCATCCTTCGCATTCCTCGGCTCCATGGCAGCGGCTTTTGCAGGCGGCGTGTCTGCTGCGGTAGGATATCTGGGATTGATTCTCGGTGCGATTTTTGCGGGCCTTGTGTATGTGGTAATCGCTTTTGTAGTGAAAGCAGTAGGTGTTGATTGGGTCAACAAGCTGATGCCTCCGGTGGTTATCGGACCGACGGTTGCGATTATCGGTCTTTCTCTCGCAGGAAATGCCATTGGTGATTTGAAGTCCGGTGAAGTGTTTGTAAAAGAAGTGGTAGACGGCGTGGAAGTAAGTACACAGCTTGCATCGCCTCTTGCAACTATTCTTTGCGGCTTGGTTACTTTATTTGTAACGATTCTTTGCTCTACCTTCGGTAAGAAGACCTTAAAGTTAATTCCGTTTATTATCGGTATTCTTGCGGGGTATGTAGTGGCACTTGTTATGACCTTAATCGGCAATGCGGCTGATATTGATGCATTAAAGGTAATGAGCTTTGATTCTCTGACCGCATTATTCAAGACGGCAGACGGAAGTACCGGTGTGACGTTAAAGACGTTCTTTGCGGTACCGGAGTTTACCTTTATGACTGCTTTGGGCGGTTTTGATGAAATTACCGGTGCGTATATCGGTACCATCGCAGTGGCGTATATTCCGGTTGCGTTTGTAGTATTTGCGGAGCATATTGCGGATCATAAGAATATTTCCTCCATTATTGAAAGAGATCTCTTAAAAGAGCCGGGACTTTCCCGTACCCTTCTCGGTGACGGTGTAGGTTCCATGGCGGGTGCATTCTTCGGAGGCTGTCCGAATACTACCTACGGTGAGTCTGTAGGCTGTGTGGCAATTACAAGAAATGCTTCTATCGTAACGATTATTACGGCAGCTTGCGGTGCGATTTTGATTTCCTTCTTAAGCCCGTTTGTTGCATTCGTAAACTCCATTCCGTCCTGTGTAATGGGCGGTGTATGTATGGCACTGTACGGATTCATCGCTGTCAGCGGTCTGAAGATGCTGCAGAAGGTTGACTTGGGACAGAATAAGAATCTGTTTACCGCATCTGTAATCCTGATTGCCGGTATCGGCGGCCTTTCCGTATCCTTCGGTAAGGTAACCTTAACGGCTATTGCTTGTGCATTGATTCTCGGTATTGTTGTGAATGTGATGCTTTCCAAGGCAAAGGAAGAGGAAACGGAAGAATAATCGCGAAGGCAAAGAGAGTATGTTTTTCGGAGTGACTTCGCGAAAGTAAAGCTTAGATAGTAGGTACGGGTTAGAAAGTTTGCCCGTGATAAGGAAAGGCCACCCTGATGAATTCGGGGTGGCCTTTCCTGCGTAGAGGAACGCTGTTAGGGAATTAAAAATACTGTATGCCGATAGGGAATGTAACAGTTTACAGGGTGACGGTCTCCGGCTCTGTTTCGTCAGCGGAAAGGGAAAGAGCCGCTTTCTTTTCGCCCAGAACAAGGTCATAATCACCCTTGAAGCCTTCTACGGTAACAAAACCGTTCTCATCGGTGGTGACTTCGGTGTCGGTCCACCATTCGCCTTTAATCATCTCCATCAGACGATGGAAGGCAGGCTTTTTACTGTTGTCGATTCGTAAAATACCGCTCGGTGCCTTTAACCACATACCGTCGGTGAAGTCCCAGCCGGTAATGCCCTCCACAAGCGGATGCTCAAAGAGAATGCGGTACATCTCTTCCAACTCGTTCTTCTGGCGTTCTTCGCCTTCCGGAGTAGACGGCCATTCGTCAACCTGCCAGTCGTTTAAGTCTACGATATGAGCCGGCATGATATCGCCGGAAATTAAAGTATTCTCCGTAAAGTGAATCGGTTTTCCGAAACGGGAGAAACGGTCCAGTACTTCGTGTACTTTTTCTGCGCCCCAGTAGCCCTGATGCTGATGGGACTGGATACCGATGACGTCAATCGGTGCACCGGCAGACAGGCAGTTATCAATGAGCTCCGCATATTTATCGGAGGTGTTGAAATCGTTTAACAACAGGGTGGAGTCCGGATTGGCTTGCTTTGCCTCTTTAAACACGCGCTTTACCAGTTCGGTTCTGCCGTACTCCTGGCAGATGCGGGTAATTGCGTTGTCGTATTTGTCAAAAACCGGCATGATTACAACTTCGTTAATCACATCCCAGATATCGATTGTACCCTTAAACTGCGTAACATCGCGTTCGATACGCTGTAATTGCTTCTTTAGAATGGTGCCGTTGTCGTACTCCATGAGCCAGTCTGCGCAGGCGGTGTGCCAGCAAAGCGGGTGTCCCTTTGCCTTGATGCCGTGCTCCTTCATGTAGGTGGCAGCGGCCATGCGGCTTTCCCATTGCGGGTTGCCTTCCGTCGGCTCGTATTGACCCAAATAGAACGGTAAGGTACCGTAGTTAAATAATTCCATCCAAATTTTCATGCGTTCTGCGAAAAAAGCTTTTTTCTCCGGATCCTTAATCGCAAAATGTGCGTTAAAGTCAAAGGAACCCCAACCGAATAAAAACTTGTGGTTGGTCTGTGTAAGTCGAAGTGTGGTGTTTGCAAGCGGGGAGCCGGACGCATCCACAACCCGTAATGCCTTTTTTGCTCTGCGGTGAGCAACCTTTTCGTAATTTGCCATAAACCCTCCTAAATGAATAAAATGTAAAAATACGAATATAAAGAAATTCTTTACTATAAGCCAATGATATCGGAAAACAGAGAATAAGTCAATAGAATATAGG
>JAZUBD010000348.1:0-7021 GCA_045638305.1 Lachnospiraceae bacterium | reverse complement strand
CGTATACATGCAGACAACCGCAGCACCGTTCGTTAACGGAACCACACACTCCTGCTCTTCCTCCTTGTGCAATACGGAAACCGCCACCATTTCCCTGTTATCGCACTCCACGTAATAGCTGAAAATCAACTTCGGAAGAACCGCCGCCAGTTCTCCGTCCAACAAAGAACTGCGAAGCACCTCACCGTAAACCGTAGCCAGGTTCTTATCAATCCGTCCGCTCTTTATACTGTTCACCGCGTACTGCTCCATCCGCTTTAAGTAGGTCCGGTAAAAAGAGCTTAAAGACTCCTGATTCCGCACAATATACGCATACAGAAACGCGCAATACGGCTCCTCCAGTTCGTTTCCGTAAATAAAATAAAGCAATACCGACTGGTCAATCTTTGTCTGAGGGCCGCACTCACAGGTATAAATGTAATACTCCTGCAACAACGGAATCCGCAGTTGCAAGGAACATGCCTCCGCAAAATATGTGTGATATTTCTTTTCCCGGATTCCCTGCACAATCAAAAGGGAACACAACGCCTGTAAGGTATCCCGCTGTCCGTACTGCTTATATGCAAGACAAAGACAACGAAGCAACAACCGGGAGCATTCTTTACTCTGCAATGCCAGTATGGAAAATTGCAGTACTGTCTCCTTCTGCAACATTCCGCTCTTTAATCCGAACCGCAATACCTGCAGTTCATAGGCGCCCAACGTCCGCAACAATGACGGCTCCTCATTCCACAGCATCGCTGTTTCAAAATACAACAACGGACTTCGGTTACCTCTGCGATACCGGTCTTCCAGTTCCTCCAAAAGCATTGCCCTGCCGTTCTCGCTACGCTTATCCGTATACAGCCGGAACCACAAAAGCAAACCGCTTTCTTTATAGCGCTCGGATAACAGCTTAATCTGCGCCGCGTAAGCCTTCACATCCTCCGCATTCTTTTGCCGCATAGCTTCCAAATACTGCATGGCTCCCAAAAGCTCCGCATCGGCACCTTCTCGTTCCAAACGCTGTTTTACCTGTACAAATTCGCTCTCCGCAAACTTTTCCTTCTTTCCTATCAGTGCCAGATACGCACGATACATCTGATAGGTCAGTTCCTTTTTTCGACGCGCACTGTCGTCAAATATCCCGTCCTGCAAGCGAAGCAGTAACAATTCCACCAGGCTTTCCGCCTCCGCAATATAGCTGCCCGCCTTTAACTTTCCGAGACGGAAATCAAAATACCGCTGAAACAGCTTGCATTCCGTCTCGTGAAAAGCACGACGCTTCCGTTCCTCTTCCCTTGCAGTACGCTCGCAAATACACTCCACATCAATGCGAATCCTCTGCCGCGGTGTTTTTAGTACAATCCGGCCGAAATGATTGCCCTCTGTCAGCGTAGCTCCGTCCACCGCCACCTCCAGGGCGCAACGATTGCCGTTGAAGCTCTCGGATAACAGCTTCTTGGAAGATACCATAAAGAACTCTCCCTCGGTCTCCACTGTCACATCCGTATGTCCCCAGGTATCCCTGGACACCGTAATCCGCTCCATCACCGCCTTGTCTCCGGGCTCGAAACGCAATACGGACTTATCCGTCTTTATCTGAATCGGTGCTTTCTTTTTCGTATATACCAAAAACTCTTCCAAAGCCCGGTCTACGGAACGACTCTTCCGTAACTGACGATATACGGTAGTCTCCTCCTCCCGGTCTCTTAATACCGTAGTTGCAAAGCTGTTCTCCGCAAACAACCGCTTTGCTTCAAACCAATCACTCTGGGCCAGACCCGCAAATTGAAACAAATCCCTGATTTCACCCTCGGAAGACATACAGGAAAGCGGTACCACCTTAATCACAAACGGGATCTCTATTTCTCCGCATTCACTGACCACGGTAATTACACCCTTGTGTACTTCTCCCGGTACGGCATACTCTCCGTGCACCGTATAATGAATCTCATTCTCGGTGCCGATAAACTGGTGCTCCTCCAACACCAAAAGCTCGTTGGAAGAATAAAGCACGCCTTTCATAACACTCAACTTCCGATTGCGCACGGAAAATTTGCCGCAAAAAGTCTCTCCCGCAGAAACCTCTACGGAAAGCGACTCCTCCGACACCAATATATCCGTCGGCTCATATTCAAATATTCCTTTTGCCAATCGTTCTACTTTATCCTTCACGTCTGTTCACCTGTCTGTTATTGTTCTTTAACGGGGCATTCTCTCGATAAACTCTCCCGTGATATCGTCCTTCCCGTAAACGGCGCTGCCGTCCAATGCCACATAGAAGGTCCCGCGGAATCTCTGTTTTCCGTTTACATTTTCAAAGAAATTAACGCCGTAGCATTCCACACCGTTTGCATTGGTGGTCCAGTCATCCACCGACATTTCATACTCGGAAGGAGCCTTTGCAAGACCAAGCCATTCCGCCTTATAGCCGGAAAGCACCGTCATAGCATCCTCTGCGGTCATCAACCATCTGCCCTCGTTTCCCGTCTCCGTGTTATCAAGCGGGAACTTCTCAATTGGTGCCATTCCGTCAACCAGATCATAACACATAAGAATTCCCTTTTTCTTGTTCACAATCAGCAACGGCTCCATGCTTTCACCGTTCTCTCCGTTGACACAGAAGGCATAGTACTCTACCCCCTCTAACATTAGATGGTCATCCAGCAATTCGACTGTGTAATTATCCAGCTCAATAATCTCATTCACAATCCGTAATGCCTCGGTCTGGGACAATACCGGCTCCTCCGTCGGGGTCGGGGCTTCCGGGGTAGGCGTATCCGTGGTCCCTTCCGGTACCTTTGTCGGAGCAACCACTTCCTGTGTTGCTTCCGGAGTAGGCGTATCCGGAACCACAGCCTCCGTTACCGGAGCTCCTCCGGTAGGCTGTCCCGCTTCACTGCCTTCCTGCTCTTTCTTATACTTGGTAACCAGAACTATCACCAAAACCACCGCAATCAATACCACCACAACGGTTAATAAATCCGGTCCCTGAGACCCTTTATTCTTAGAATTATTCTTCTTTTTCGTTGCCATATGATCCCTCCTATTTTATCCTTTTGTGAATCGTCCATACGCCTTTTCAGTATATCATATTTTCCGATTTTCCGCAATGGAGAACACAGAAAAAAGTGTGCATGAATTCCGCCCGAAACAGGCAGAATCCCGCACACTTTTCCTCTTCTGTATCATTTCTTACATTCTGTCGCCTTTTACGGTCTGTACCTTTAACACATCGGTAACGCCCTCGGCTCCCGCCGCAATGACTACTCTGTCGTTTTCCGAAAGCAGACCGTACCGCTTGCCGCAAGCCACCGCATGATCAAAGAGTACGTTAGCATCCGGCTGATACAATGCCGTTACCGGATATACGCCCCAGGAAAGAGCCAGCTGATGGAAGGTCTTTTCGTTCGGTGTTGCCGCAATAATGAGCTGCAACGGACGGAACTTTGACATACGACGCGCGGTATAACCGGACATGGTAACCGCAATAATAGCCGTCGCCTTAACATCCTTGGCCGTGGTACATGCCGCGTCACAAATCGCATTGGTGGTATCGTTGGTGTCATTCTCATACTGTGCCCAACGGTATACATCCATTTCGAAGGCATCCCGTTCCGCCTGCTCCGCAATCTTGGCCATTACCTCCACTACCAAGGCCGGATGGTCTCCCGCTGCGGTCTCTCCGGACAGCATAATTGCGGAGGTACCGTCAAATACCGCATTTGCCACGTCGGTAATCTCTGCTCTGGTCGGCGTCGTACTGTGAATCATGGACTCTAACATCTGAGTGGCCGTAATTACCATTTTACCGGCCTGATAACACTTCTTGATAAACTTCTTCTGAAGTCCCGGAAGCTTCTCATATTCAATCTCAACGCCCATATCACCACGGGCTACCATAATACCGTCGGAATGCTCCAATATCTCATCAAAGTGCTCTACGCCCTCAATATTTTCAATCTTGGAAATAATTTTTATGTCATAACCACCGTAATAATCCAGACAGTTGCGGATGCCGATGACATCCTCTTTGGAGCGTACAAAAGACGCTGCCACAAAATCCACATTCTGCTCTACGCCAAAGCGCAAATCTGCCTCATCCTGCTCACTTAAATGCGGAAAATCCAAATGTACATTCGGCACATTCACACCCTTATGATTGGAAATCGTACCGCCGTTTATTACCTCACAAAGAATGTCCGTATCCGTCACTTCCGTTACACGAAGTAACAACTTTCCGTCATCCACCAGAATGTCGTTTCCCGGGGACAATTGCTTCGGAAGCTCCTTATAAGAAATCCCTGCCTCTGTCTCATTCCCTTCCGTTTCTCTCGTAGTAAATGTAAATATGTCTCCGGCTTTTAAGGTTACAGCACCGTTTTTAAAGTTTCCCACTCTGATTTCCGGCCCCTTGGTGTCTAACATAATCGCCGCCGGCACCTTAAGCTCATCCCGCACCTTACGGAACATTTCAATATTGGCCTTATGATATTCATGGGTCCCATGGGAAAAATTCAAACGGGCTACATTCATTCCGTTTTTCAACATTTGCGTCAAGGTCTGCTCATTGTTGCACGCCGGTCCCAGCGTACATACAATTTTGGTTCTTCTCATACTTTCTTAATCTCCTTCAATCATTCGATATCCTACGCCGACTTCCGTAAAAATATACTTCGGCTCTGCCGGATTCTCCTCGATTTTCCTTCGGATATTCGCCATGTTTACGCGCAGAATCTGGTTGTCTCCGTTAGTATTCGGTCCCCAAATCTCACGAATAATAAAGTCATAGGTCAATACCTTCCCGGCATATTTACCGAGAAGACTCACTATTTTAAACTCATTCTGTGTCAGTCCCACATCATTCCCTGCCACAAACACACGGTATTTTTCATAATCAATGGTAAGTTCTCCTGCCGTAAACTTTCCGTTCTGTGCCACATCACGGTTAGCTCCTGCGGTTCTTGTATGACGAAGTGCCATACGAATACGTGCAAGCAATTCCGCCGTCCCGAAAGGCTTTGTAATATAATCGTCTGCTCCTAGGTCCAAGGCCTCCACCTTGTCCCTTTCATTGGTCCGCGCCGAAACCACAATAATCGGCAGAATCGACCACTTACGTACTGCCTTTAACACTTCCATACCATCCATATCCGGAAGCCCCAAATCAAGTATAACAACATCCGGACAGCAAGAGGTAATCAGGCTGTATGCCTCCTGACCGGTTCTTGCCGTAACAACATCATAATTGTTTGCATTCAAAATTGCAACTATAAAATTGCTGATGCTTTTTTCGTCCTCAACTACCAGAACCTTACTCCTTACCGGCATGTTATCCCTCCTTTATCGGTAACGAAAACTCAAACGCTGCGCCGCCTTCCTTTCGATTATACGCTTTTACGGTTCCCCCGTGGGCACGGATAATACTTTGACATACTGTAAGACCGATTCCCATGTTGCGCTTTCCGTCTATATTTTCGCTATTTTCTCTGTAAATGCTTTCGCTTAAAATTCGCGGCAAAACCTCTTTTGCAATACCGACTCCGTCATCCTCTACGGAAAAATAGGCATACTCGCCTTCCGGTCTTACTTTAAGCAGAATTTCGCTGACAACACCTCCGTGCAGCACCGCATTCTCCATCAAATTACACAATACCTGTTCGATTAACATCGCATCCATCGGAACAAACAGAGCTTCCTCCGGCATTTCAATTTTTACATGCGCTCCCGGAAAACGTTTCTTAAACTTTGCGACCGATTCCCCGAAAACTTCCTCTACCAGTTCCGGCTCCTTCGTTACCTTTGCGGAATCCGCGTCGATTCTGGTAACCAGAAGCAGGTTTTCCACAACACGTACCAGCCACTGGGCTTCTTCCTTCACATCGCCCAACAAAGACAACGTCTTTTCTTCGGACAATTTATCATGATTTTCCGCCACGGCGGATACTGCCCCTACAATAGAGGTCAACGGTGTACGGATATCATGGGAAACCGCGCGCAACAAATTCGCTCGCATTTGCTCTTTTTCGATTTCCGTACGTATTTTTTCCTGTTGCTTAATCTGGGTAGTCAGCATGCTGACCACCATAGACACAGAAAACATCGTAACAAACGTCAGCGGATAGCCGCTGAGCGTAAAATTAAAATGAAAGTACGGATAGGTAAATATGTAATTCACTTCGATTACGGCAATAATCGATGCAAACATACCGTAAAAATAACTGTTTGTAAACCGTGAAATCAAAAGAATTGCCAATACAAACAAGAGCGGTGCATGGTTATTCGCCTGTTCCCCGTTATGCATCAGGAAACAACACCCGGTAGCAAGCACCAATATTCCAACGGTTATCAGCGTATCCTTCCATGTCAGCGCTACAAATGATTCTGTTTTCCCTTTGGCTGTTTGTTTCATCTGACTGTCCTCGTCTTTTCTCCATCATACCTTAAACCTGAATCCACCGCATGTAGTATACCATACTTTTTTGTTAAATAGTTGTTAAGGTTTTCTGATTTCCGAAAGCCATCCGCATAATTCCTTCTTTTTCGCGAAAAAGAGCCTTTGCCGCAAAATACGACACAAGACTCTTTTATTACTTATTTAACGGTTACCTCGTCCTTTACCGTCTCACGTCCCATCAAATACCGTACAAACGCCTCTGCGTTATCTGCGCGTTTGGAATTTCCCACAATAGCAAGAACAATTTGCTCTCCGTAGTACGGACTGGTTTCCGCATACTCCCCGATATAAAAACCGTAAGGCAGTTCTTCTCCCACATTACCGTCCTCGTCCACCGCTCTCGCATAGCAATACTTATCGGAAAGTGCTTCATACAAATCCGCCGGAATCTGAGCCGACAACGGGCGCAAATAATATCCCGCATACTCCTTTATCAAACCCTCTCTGGCAATGATAATATCGATATCTCCGACAAACGCGTGGGCCGTAAACTTCTGTGCCGAAGTCGGGTCCGACTGATTGGAAACCATAATCGTATTATCAAAATACACGTCCTGGGTTTTCTCGTCCAAAGAAATATAC
>JAZUBD010000347.1:0-1985 GCA_045638305.1 Lachnospiraceae bacterium | reverse complement strand
CATTGTGTTAATGGAATCATTGCGGTAGGAGGTGTTTTCACCACCATACAGGCCGGCGGAAAGGTCCAAATCGTAGAGGATGAAGCGCCATTTTCCATCCGCCTTTGAAATATCAGGGTTTAGCGTTTTAGAGCGCCATATCATCCAGTTGTTTAAATATCCGTTTGTCCAGTCCTGATTATTGATATAAGTTTCGACTGTCATATAGTCCATGAAGCTTTGGATATCAAAGGAATCACAGAACTTTTTATAATTTTCTTCCAAAGTCATATCAGCAGAAGCTGCCCACTGACAGAGATCGCGGAATTCCGTCCAATCTTCGTCGGTACCTTCCTCGATACCGCCGTTTTTGATTACCGCAACCTCCTCTTTCGGGATACCGTAGCGGGACTCGATATAGTCGCCGTCGGTTTTTTCACGAATCATGTAAAAGCCCCAGAATTCGCCGTTGACAAACAAAATGCAAGGTTCGGCTGCCATGTGGTCACAAGCAAGATTTTTTGCAAGGTCGTGAATCAGGGCGTCACGGAAGTGAAGCTCCTGGTAATCGTTTCCGCCGTTTCGGAGGGTGACTTTATCAAACTCTTCAATTAACTTACCGTTTGCCCCCGTCAGCTCATCAAAGAAGGCGTATCGCATTTTGCCGTCGCCGTATTCTTTTCTTGCATAGAGACGGAAGCTTTTCTGGGCATGAGCACGGGACCAGTTTCCGGAGATTCTGGCTCCTACGTCGGTAGAGTAGACGGCTTTCCCATCTTCAAATACCTGAATGGAAACCGGAAACTCGGACTCTCGGCCGTCGGTATTATAGTTGGTAACATTTAATACATCACCGGCATCGTACGGTACATATTCGTCACTGTTTTTCCATTCATAGTATTTGGAGCCAATCATGTAAGCACCGATATCCTCATGGAACAGGTAATCGCTGTCGGTTACCATGGAGATGACCTTCATGGAGGTGTAATATGCGGTTTTTTTACCGATAAAATAGCTGTTAGTCACTACCTTGCCGAACTCGTTCTCCGGAGATTTCACTACGGCGCGTACGGTAAATCCCTTGTCTACATTAAACTGCGGAGGTGTGTAACCGCCCAGGGCAATTTCCGTAATGGCACTGTATACGTTCGGTTCATCGGTATTATTGTAAAGGAAAATACCTTTTGTGTATTCCTTGGCAGAATCGGAAAATCTCGGGTCACTGCCGTCTAAGGTGTAATAAATCGTATTGCCGTCATCGGTGGACAGTTCCAGTAAAAAGGCCATGTCGTAAAAACCGCCGTCGGCCGAGAAGTGCAATGTGAGTTTTTCTTCTTCTTTAGCCGGTGCATCGATTTCTGTATCCGGAGCCGAAACCGTAGGTGTAATATCCGGTTCATCCGGTGTATCGGTTACACTACCCGTAGGCACATCGGAAGGAAGCACCGGTTCGGTCCGGGAGGAGTTGCAGGCTCCCAGAGGGAGTAAGAGCGTGGACGCAGCAAGTATAAAAAAGAGCGGCCGGAGGCCGGAATGAGTTCTTTTTATCATAGTAAGGGTAGTCCTTTCTAAATGTGGGATTAATAACTTTATTATAGCATAAAAGTTATGTAAAGTAAAATAATACAGAAAAAATCAGCCCGAATGTCAGGCTGATTTTTATGCAATTCTATTTACTTCGAATTTCCGAAAATACCGCGGATAATGGAGTTACCGATTTGTCTTCCGATGGCACCGAAGGCACTGGAGGTGGCACGGCCGATGGTTTTATTGAATAGCTTCTCGGCGGCCTTTTCCTTTTTCTTCTGCTTTGCGGCTTCCTCTTTTTCTTTTTGCTTCTTGGCGAAAGCCTCTTCCTTTGCTTTTTGTTTTGCGGCAGCGGCATCTTCCTTTGCGCGCTGTTCTGCTGCGGCTTCCTCGGCATTTTGCGCGGTCAATACTTCATAGGCGGAGCGGTTGTCCACCGGGAAACCGTACTTTTCGTCTAACGGACTTCTTGTGATGAC
>JAZUBD010000346.1:0-5640 GCA_045638305.1 Lachnospiraceae bacterium | reverse complement strand
TAGGGAAGAAAAGGAGAAAAACGATGGTAGAGTCAATGTGCGGTTGTATCTGTTCCGGTTGTGAGTTTGTAGAAAAATGTGGCTGTAAGGGCTGTTTTGCGTCGAAGGGATATCCGTTTCACGGAGAGTGTAAGTTCGCGTTATGCTGTATGGAACATGGGTATACCCATTGCGGAGAGTGTGAAGAGTTTCCATGTCAGAAGCTGACGGACTATGCTTATGACCCGGAATATGGAGATGAGAACGGTTCTATTCTTGAGATGCTGAGACAATGGAGTAAAGACGGAGCGACAAGGGATAACGCAGTTCGAAAGGAGGAGTAATACGAATGATTGATACACGTTGTGGACTTCGGTGTGAAGGGTGTGAATATATCGAATCTTGTAATTGCGGCGGTTGCATTGCAACGAACGGAGTGCCGTTTCAGGGTGCCTGTCCGGTGGCGGAATGCTGTCAGAACAAAGGATTTGTACATTGTGGGGAATGTCCGGAGATTCCTTGTGAGCTTTTGAGCCAATATTCCTGTGACCCGGAGCATGGGGATAATCCGCCGGGAGCGAGAATCGAGCAGTGCAGGAAGTGGGCAAAGGGTGAAGTGTGAGGTGCGTGTAGGATGGATATGAAAAAAGTGATTTCCCTTCGTATGGAACGGCAGTTTTTTGCGAAAGGGGCAAATGAAGAAGAATACATAGAGCTTTATCGGGATATGCAGCCGGGGTTAAATGTGTACTGGAACGGGTTCGGACAACCTCCGGTACTAAGTTTTCGTGCGGCGTTTGATGATATCGAGTTTAACAGAGAACGGCAGATGAAGCGGGAACTGATAAAAGGACGTTTTACCGGCGGGAACTTGGGTTGGATTATACCGGAAGAGATGGAGCTGTTTGCTGCCTTGTATCGGAAACTGTTGACAAAGCCGACGTTGATACAAGAAGAAATATTGCATCTGATTGAGCATGCCGGACCGTTCACCATTCAGCAGATAAAAGAAGAAACCGGATATTTGGTAAAGGAAATCACGCCGGTGCTACATCGTTTGCAGGAAGCGTTTTTAATCTACGAGGACCAGTACGACGGTGAGTGGGATCGAGGTTGGTATACGTTCACGGAAATGTTCCCGGATTGTGATTTGGAACGGTATAGTCGAAAGGATGCATTGAAAGTGGTGCTTCGTCGCTTCGCCTATCGTCATGTGGTGTTTGATACCGCTATGGCAAAGAGTTATTATAAATTGCCGGAAAAAGAAATTAAGCTTGCGGTTGCGGAACTTGTGGCAGAGGGTGTGCTGGTAGAGAATGAGGGAGCGTATGTGTTAAAAGAAGATGAGGAGCTTCTTACGAATTATGAACCGGTACCGTTGCACTTTGTCTATGCGGTGCATCGAAATGATTTCTTGTATAAATCGAACGAGCATGTGTTAAAGGAACAGTTCAAACCGCTGTATGAACATTTGGAATACGACCACGAACCGCTTCAGTATCTTTTGATTGACGGAGAGTTCCGCGGTGCGGTGGTAGGACATTTTAGAAACGGCCCATATGATTTAAATGATGTGGTATGCGATTTGCCGGATGCGGAAGCGAGAAAGGAAGAAATTCTGGAAGCAGTCCGGGAGGTGAACTTCGGGAAAGGGCCGGAGCGGTTTATGGGGAAGATGGTGTAATGCTGAATTCCACTCTGAGTTGCGAAAAAGCAATGGTGAGTTGGTAGAATGATACCGTATTTATTTGTATAATAAAAGTACACATTAAAAAAAGAGGTGTATTATGGGATTTGCCGAAAATTTGAAAGAAATACGAAACAAAAGAAATATAACGCAGGAGCAACTTGCTGAGATTTTGTCGGTATCAAGACAGACGATTTCAAAATGGGAATCTGGGTTGGGATATCCAGAAACGGAGAAGCTTTTATCTATATCAAAAGAACTGAATGTATCTTTGGATTATCTGTTTTCGGAACGGTGTCACATGGTTAGGTCGGTAAGTGCCCAAAGGGTTTCTAAGATTGATACATATCTTAATTGCGCGGAGGTGTTTGCGTATAGAAGTACATGTTTGAAGCGCAAATACGGTGCAGTTATTGTGAAAGATGATGTAGTAATATCTACGGGATATAATGGTGCTCCCAGAGGGTTTGAGAATTGTTGTAATATAGGAAATTGTCCAAGGATGGACAGAAATATGCACCAGGGAGAAGGCTACGGAATATGTAGAGCTATTCATGCAGAAGCCAATGCGTTGTTAAATTGTTCCCGTCAGCAGACAATGGGAGCAGATCTTTATTTGGTTGGAGTGAATCCGAATGATAACTCTATTCATGAAGCAAAGCCTTGCCCGTTGTGTGCAAGAACGATTATTCAAGCAGGGATACGTAATGTATATTTGCGTGTAGGCGAAGGGGCTGACAACTATGTAGTAGTACCGGCAACAGATTTGGTATGGGTCCAAGAAGCAGGAGAGTGAAAGAGAATGAAGGTAAACGAATATCAAGAATTGGCAATGACAACATTAAATCCGGAATTGAGTAGAAGAGATGTCCTTATCAACAGTGTGATGGGATTGTGCGGAGAATCGGGAGAAGCAATAGATATTGTTAAGAAATGGATGGCACAAGGCCATGAACTTGACAAGGAACATTTAGCCAAGGAACTGGGAGATATTGCGTGGTATCTGGCGGAAGCAGCCACTGCTCTAGAGATTCCTCTGGAAGATATTTTGCAATCTAACATAGACAAGTTAAAGCAAAGATATCCGGAAGGGTTTGAAACTAAAAGATCGCAGATGCGTTTGGAAGGAGATATATAAGCAAGGAGTTATTGAAATCTCATCAAAAACAGCCCATTGCCATGAACGGTAATGGGCTATTTATTTGCCCAAAGCTCAATGGTTTTCAACAGTTTTTCTTTTGTCTCGGTGTCCAGTTTCAGAATTGCCTGATACAGTTCTCTGTCCAATGCGGTTTCTGCATATTCCGGTTCCAAGTCACCTACGAGAGAATCCAAAGAACAGCCAACCAAACGTGCATAATAGGTTAAAATACGCAGCGACATAGCGGTGCGATTGTTTTCTACATTGCTGATATAGCCCGGAGTAACACCGAGTGATTCTGCAACCTGACTCTGTGTCAATCCGGTTTTCTGGCGTAAATTTTTAACGAGGGAGCCGTAATCTTCCGAATCCATGTGAAAGTCTCCTTATGATTTTGAGATATAGTAATGATAAGAATATTATACAATAAATATTGCTTGATGAAAAGTTACTAATGGTATATAATACATACAAAAGATATATATAAGAGAAAGGTGTAAGAGGATGGAGACGAGAGAAGTGAAGGGGGTTCTTATAACCAGAGATTCTGTCGGAGAAAAACTGGTAGTGATTCCACAAGTGGTATTTAAAGGTAAGAGAAGTATTCCGTGGAAAGAAGTTGAACAATATTTGTTGCGTTATGTTGGAAAAATAGTGGAAGTGTCTGAGACAAAAGATTTTATCTATATTGACAAAATGTTTGTAGACGAGTATACGGGTTCAGAGTATACCAATAAACTTGTTGGGGCTCTTCCTAAAGTGAAAGCGAATATGTCTCAAGGAATTCCGCAGATGATTGAGATAGCAACAGGGAAGAGATGGAAAGAAGATTTTGGAAAAAAGCATAAGAAAAAGGCGGGGAAAGGATGGTTTCGTTATAATACACGTTTTGCAATGCCGGTGACAAACGATGATGGAGAGATTGTAGAATACAAGGTATATCAAGCAGTTTTAATTGTGCGTTATTCTGCGGATGAGAAATTATATTTGTACGATATTCAAAATATAAAAAAAGAAACGAGATACCCATCATGGACAGAAGCGTCAGATGGTCAGAAACCCGTTTCTTATGAGTAGATTATAATGCATAAATGGGAAAAAATCAAGAAGTATTTTTGTAAACGATGGGGGGAATCATATTTCCCCCATCCCCCTCATACATTGTAAAAAAGCCTGCATGAGGGTACGAGATTGGAAGGATGTATTGAAGAACGGGTTGTAGAGATTGCAAGGTACATAGTGGAGCATAAGGCGACGGTGAGAGAGACGGCAAAGGCCTTTGGGATAAGCAAGAGTACGGTGCATGCGGAGGTGACAATAGGGAACGGTTTGTGTGGATGGTGAGGTAGATTATTAGAAAAAGTATGAGATGAGCTAGGCTGTTGTATTTACGATTAAAAATCGTAGGTGCCACGGCCTTTTGCTATATATTTCACACCCTATTTTCCGTATTTCACACCATCACATCACGAATATGATGCAAAAATACGATATAATAAAAGAACGGGTATGATATCCTTTATTCACCGAAAGGTAGGTGTGCATGATGAAGATAGCGGTCTGTGACGATGATAGAGCCACAAGGGAACATATTGTTTCTATGGTAAGGAAACAAGAACCGGATGCGGAGGTTATGACCTTTGAAACCGGAGAGGAAATGATAGAATCGCAGGAGAATTTTGCGGTTTCTTTTCTTGATGTGGAAATGAAAGAAATATCGGGGATAGATGTTGCGAAGCACATGAGAGAAGAACAGGAAAAAAGAGGTAGAGAAAAGAGCATTATTATATTTGTGACCGGATATCGGGAGTATATGGAAGATGCTTTTGATGTGAATGCGTTTCATTATCTGGTAAAGCCATTGGATGAAATGAAGTTCCGTACTGTGGTTGAGCGCGCTTTAAAGGAAGTGTCTGTGAAAACGAAGCAGAAGAAGCTTTCCGTGATTGTAAAACACAACGGTATGCAGAAAAAGATATTAGTGAAGGACATATATTATATTGAGAGCAGTAATAAAAAAGTAGTGTTCCATACCAAGGACGGAAAAATCGACACTTATGGGAGAATGGAGGATTGGGAAGCGGAGCTCGGAGACTCATTTTATCGGTGTCACAGAGGATATCTTGTTAATTTGGAGAAGATAACTGCCTACAATGTGGATACCATAGATGTTATCAATGGGGACTCGCTTATTCTTGCACAAAAGAAGTATGCGGATTTTATTAAAGCATATATGCGTTACGCAAAGGATGGAGGGATTGTAAATGTTTAGTTTGCTATCCACATTGATACACATAATCAACAGTATTTTCAGTGGATTATATACGAGCCGGTTCCTGAAAGCAAAATATGGTAAGTCAACAACTGTTATTATGTGGTCAGCTATCTATTTTGTGATTCAAACGGTGATTTTTGATGTGATTTATAGCTGGTATCCGTTCAATAACTTGACCGGAGCGGTAATTAATGTAGTATTACTTGTACTCATGCAGTGGATATTCTATCGTAAAGAGGTATCCGGTCAACTGTTTGTGTGCTTTAGCTTCGTGGCAGGGAAAGAGATTGTAAAGTATATTGCCAGTGTATTCAATGTTGCTTTGGGTGAAGTTGGTTGGCATTGCATGAATACACTTATAATGCAGGGAAAGCTTGTCACAAGAACGCAGGTAGAGGTAGCAAACAATATTATGACATTTGTAATGTCTTTTGCAAGTGCCATTCTCTATGCTTTGATTTTGGGCGGTTATTTGCGGTTGATTCACAAAAAATATGTAAGAAAAGAGTACCCGTTACAAGTTCGCGAAGCGGTATTTTTGATATTACCCAGTATAGC
>JAZUBD010000345.1:0-2034 GCA_045638305.1 Lachnospiraceae bacterium | reverse complement strand
AGTGTGAAGACCATGGATAATGTTTCGGAGAGCATCGTGACCCAGAACGATAAACTGGACGAGACCTTACGGGTATTTACTGCGCTGAGTGCAGAGGTTTCCGCTGTAATGAAGGCCATCAAGGAGATTAATGCCCAGACGAAGCAATTGGCAGATTTAAGAGAGGGCGTTGTCAATATTGTGGAAGGTTTGGCTGCCATTGCGGAAGAAAATGCCGCAGGTGCGGAGGAGACCTCCGCTTCCATGTACGAGGTAAGCACGATTCTGGAGGAATGTACCAGACAGACGGAAGAATTGGTAGGACTCAAGGAAGAATTGGAGAAAGATATTGCATTGTTTCAGGTAGCAGGTAAGGCGCCCAAGAAAGCGTAAGGATACAAAGAAGCATGAAAAAGGATAGGGCTGTCACGCGGGAGTGTGACGCCCTGTTTCGTTGTAAAGAAAAGGAGAATGACATGGAGTTATTGGAGTATTTGAACGGAGCGGTGACCCCGTATCATGCCGTGGAGACGGGTGCGGCCCGGCTGACAGTAGCAGGCTTTACGGAACAGAAGCTGGAGGAGCCTTTTGTCACAGAGCGGGGCAAGGGATATTTTATGCGGGTGTACGGAACCGGTTTGGTAGCTTATACCGTGGGAGAGGACTTTTCCGGAGAGGATGCCTTACATCTGGCAGTGGCTCATACGGATGCGCCGTGCTTACGGGTAAAGCCGGTGGCGGAGCTGATGGCCGGCGAGTATAAGCGTCTGGATATCGAGGTGTACGGCGGTGCGATTTTGAATACCTGGTTCGACCGGCCTCTGTCATTAGCGGGACGTGTGGTGTTACGGGGAGAGAATGCTTATGCACCGCGTCTGAAAACGGTGGATTTTAAACGGCCGTTGCTTACGGTGCCGAATTTGGCCATTCATATGAACCGGGAGGTCAATAAGGGTGTGGAGTATAAGCCGCAAAGAGACTTGTTGCCTCTTCTGGGAATGTTGAAGGAGGGAGAATCCAAGGAGGCATATGTTCGGACTCTTTTGGCAAAGGAATTGCAGGTAGAGGTAGGGGAAATCCTGGATTACGACTTAACGGTATATTGTGCGGAGCAGGCGTGCTATCTCGGGGAGGAAGAGGAGTTTATTTCCGCACCACGCCTGGATAATCAGCTGTCCTGTTATGCATTACTGGAGGCAATCTGTGAAGGAAAGCATACCTCCGGCATTCATATGGCGGTATTGTATGACCATGAGGAAATCGGAAGTCGTTCCAAGCAGGGGGCGGACAGTGCCCTGACCGGAGCGATTATTGAGCGGATTTATGCGGGACTTGGAATAGAACGGGAACAGATGCAGGCGGCGCTTGCGAAAAGTATTATGCTGTCGGTGGACGGTGCCCATGCACTGCATCCGAATCGTCAGGATATGTATGACCCGGTGAACCGGGCTACGATGAACAAGGGAATTGCATTAAAGATAAACAGCAGTCAGCGCTATGCCTTTGATACGGAGACGGTGGCCATTGCACAGGTGCTTTGTGAGGAAGCCGGTGTGGCGTATCAGAAAGTGGCAAATCACGCAGATTTGGCGGGTGGAAGTACGTTGGGCCCGATTTTGTCCTCCTGGATTCCGATGCGGGCCATTGATCTTGGAGTACCGCTTCTTGCCATGCATTCCGCCAGAGAATTGGCCGGAAGAAAAGATGTAGACGGTTTACTTCGCTTTTTGACCAAATTTTATGCCTAGTTTTTGTGCAACTGTCACAAAATCAATCAGTGAAACTATAGTCCTATTGACAATTTTTCTCAGTGCATGTTATAGTAGGAAAGTAATCAATATTGGAGAAGGTATTGATTAGAGGACGAAAACGTTGGGGAACGTGCAAGGGCAAAAGGAAAGACCGGCTTGAAAGTGCGGTACGTAAGTGACCGGACTGATAGTCGGTCTTTCTCTTTTTAATGGAAAACTCCATTAAAAAGAGAAAGACGTTTAGGATGCGCACTTGCGCGATAGGAAGGTATACAAATCATAAAAGTTATGTTACACTATGGGG
>JAZUBD010000344.1:0-2751 GCA_045638305.1 Lachnospiraceae bacterium | reverse complement strand
TATTCGGCACCGAGAAGGAACTGGAACTTAACTTAAAGGAAAAGTGTGATACCTGTAGTGGCAGCGGTGCAAAGCCGGGGACTCAAAGCGAGACTTGTTCTAAGTGTGGCGGTAAGGGCCAGGTAGTATATACCCAGCAGTCCTTATTCGGTATGGTGCGTAACGTGCAGGCGTGTCCGGATTGTCGCGGGACCGGTAAGATTATTAAAGAAAAGTGTCCGGATTGCTACGGCAACGGCTATGTGACCAAGCGCAAGAAGATTCAGGTGTCGGTTCCGGCCGGTATCGACCACGGCCAGAGTATCCGTATTCGCGGAAAGGGCGAGCCTGGTGTCAACGGCGGCGAGCAGGGTGATTTGCTTGTTGAGGTAGCGGTAAGCTCCCATCCGATTTTCCAGCGTCAGGAGTACGATATTTATTCCACTGCGCCGATGTCCTTTACTCAGGCGGCGTTAGGCGGTGACGTGCGTATCAGTACCGTAGACGGTGATGTGTTATATACCATTAAGCCGGGAACTCAGACCGATACGAGGATTCGTCTCCGGGGCAAGGGTGTTCCGACCCTTCGGAACAAGGAGGTTCGCGGTGATCACTATGTAACCTTGGTGGTACAGGTACCGTCAAAGCTTTCCTCCGAGCAGAAGGAACTTTTGGAAAAGTATGCGGAAGCTTCCGGTGAGCGTGGCGATGACGGAGATAAAGGCGACAAGGGCGGAAAGAACAGCAAAAAGAAGTTTTTTGGGAAGTAAATAGTAAGAGAGGTAGGACTGCAAATATGACAGCCCTACCTTTCTGCGTGCCTAAGGAGATAATTATGAAGTGGATTAAGATGGAATTAAAGACAACGACGGAAGCTGTGGATATGATAAGCGTGATTTTGGGAGATCTCGGAGTGGAAGGAATCGAGATTTCGGATTATGTTCCGCTTTCCGAGGAAGATAAGCAGAAGATGTTTATTGATATTTTGCCGGAGCTTCCGGAGGATGACGGCAATGCGGTTGTGAGCTTTTATCTGGATACCGACACAGATATCGAGGAATTAAAGGCGAATATTGCAGTAGAGCTTTCCGAACTTCGTCAGTTTATGAATGTGGGGAGTGGTGAGCTTTCCGTTTCCGAGACGGAGGATAAGGACTGGATTAACAACTGGAAGGAGTTCTTTAAGCCCTTCCGTGTGGATGACAGCATCGTAATTAAGCCGACTTGGGAAACGTTAACGGAGAAAAAGGACGGGGATCTGGTGGTAGAGATCGATCCGGGTACAGCTTTCGGTACCGGAGCTCACGAGACTACGAAGCTTTGTATCTGGAATTTAAAGAAGTACTTAAAGAAGGGCGATACCGTGTTTGACGTAGGCTGCGGAAGCGGAATTCTTTCCATTATTTCCATGCTGTTAGGTGCGGACTATGCGGCAGCGGTGGATATCGACCCGATTGCGGTCGGTGTTACCGCGGAGAATGCAGAGGTAAATAAGCTGGCGGCAGAGATTTGTGAAAAGAATGAAGCAGGTCTACCGGTGTTTACCGGAAAGAGCGGTCTCATTGAAGTGACCGACGGGAATGTCATCGGCGATGGGGCACTTCGGGAGGCAGTAGGTCTTCAGAAGTACGATATCGTGGTAGCGAATATTTTGGCGGATGTCATCATTCCGTTGTCCGGCGTGGCAAGAGAGTTTATGAAGCCGGGAGCATTGTTTATCAGCTCCGGTATCATTAACATGAAACAGGAAGCGGTGGAAGCGGCATTAAAGGAAAACGGTTTTGAAATCGTGGAGATTGTGACCCAGGGCGACTGGGTATCTATCGTGGCGAAGTAAGGGATGAGTCGGGACGCTGCGAATCGGAGCGGCGAGAACGAATCGGAAAGGAAAGAGTATGTATCGTTTTTATATCGAACCGTCCCAAAAACAGGGCGATACCATTGAGATTATCGGGGAAGACGTAAATCATATTAAGAATGTGCTCCGCATGAAAAACGGTGAGAAGTTTATGTTGTGCGACGGCGCAGGTACGGACTATTTGTGTGAACTTGCCGGAAGCAAAGAACGGAATCTTTTAGCAACGATTCTGGAAGAGAAGAAGTCTGATACGGAGTTGCCGGTACGTCTGGTGTTATATCAGGGACTGCCGAAAAAGGATAAGATGGAACTGATTATCCAGAAGGCAGTGGAGTTGGGGGCGGCGGAGATTGTGCCGGTGATGACCAAGCGAACCATTGTTAAGACAGAAGGCGGTAAGGAAGAAAAGAAGCTGACTCGTTGGCAAGCTATCGCGGAAAGCGCCGCAAAGCAGTCGGGCAGAGGTGTAATTCCGACGATTGCGCCGATACATACTTGGAAAGAAGCACTTGCGTCCATGGCGGATTTAGACTATAATGTAATTCTGTATGAAAACGCGGAAGGCATGAAGCCGACGGCGGAGTGCTTAAAAACAGCGGGACAAAAAGGGAGCATCGGTATCTTTGTGGGACCGGAGGGCGGTTTTTGCGAGGATGAGGTGGAACAGTGTAAGGACCACGGCGCAGAGTGCCTTTCCCTGGGAAAGCGTATTTTGCGGACGGAAACGGCGGGGCTTGCCATGCTGTCCATGCTGATGCTGGCTATCGAATGCAGTGAGGAATAGGAGATTACATGGAAGCGTATTTGGATAATTCGGCCACAACGAAAATCAATGACGACGTATTGGCTTTGATGGAGCGGGTATATAAGGAGGATTTCGGCAATCCGTCTTCCCGTCATAAAAAGGGCATGGA
>JAZUBD010000343.1:0-1173 GCA_045638305.1 Lachnospiraceae bacterium | reverse complement strand
AACGCTTTCTTGTTAATCTCGATGGTCTTTTGCGGAACGGTCTTCTCGATTACCTCAAGCCAGTCTTCCTTCGAGAAATCCATATGCTGTGCCGCAACACCGAGAACAATGATGTTAAAAGTACGGGTATTTCCGATCTCTCTTGCCTTTGCCATTGCATCTACTCGCAATACACGGTGCTTCTTTTCCAGCTCTTCGATGATGCCCTCCGGGTACTGTGCCGCACCGATAACCACCGGCATCGGATCAATACGCTGGTCGTTCACAATCAGAACGCCGTCTTTCTTTAAGTAATGTGCATAACGGAGCGCCTCCAGACGCTCAAATGCAATCAGGACATCTGCCTGACCTTCTTCTACAATCGGTTCTGCCACCTTCTCGCCGTAACGCACGAAGGTAACTACGCTACCGCCGCGCTGTGCCATACCGTGTACTTCGGAAAGCTTTACGTCATAACCTGCATGTATGGTGATTCCGCCTAAGATTCGGCTGGTAAGCAGGGTTCCCTGTCCGCCTACGCCGACAATCATGATATTTTTTGTTTCCATATCGTCTCCCTCCTATCCGCCTACTTATTCAGTTCCACTTTTTCAATTGCACCGAACTTACAAACCTGTGCACACAGACCGCAGCCGTTACACATCGTGTCGTTAATCTTTGTCGTGCCGTCAGCCTGCTTTGTGATTGCCGGGCAACCCGGCTTCATGCACATGCCGCACTTCTTACACTTGTCGGTATTCACACGGTACTGTACGGTTACCGGACGCTTGTCGAGCAGCGCACACGGAGCCTTTACAATAATTACGGAAAGCTCATCCTTCGCGTTTTCCTCGCGGATGGTCTTCTCCAGAAGTTCAATATCAAATGCATCTACAACCGCTACGTTCTTGATTCCGAGGGAAGAACAAAGCACATCCAGCTTAATAGCCGGAACGATCTCGCCCATCAGAGTCTTACCGGTAGCAGGATTGTCCTGATGTCCGGTCATACCGGTCGTAGAGTTATCAAGAATCAGAACCGTTCCGGTAGCCTGATTATATACCATATTCATCAGGGAGTTGATACCGGTATGCATAAAGGTCGAGTCACCGATTACGGCTACCCAATCCTTGATAAACTCTTTGCCTTTTGCCTTCTCTATACCGTGCAGGGAGCTGATACTTGCGCCCATAC
>JAZUBD010000342.1:0-7311 GCA_045638305.1 Lachnospiraceae bacterium | reverse complement strand
CAGGTGCAGGTAAACGTAAAAGCGGATATGACCTTTGCGGCAGCCCTTCGTTCTATCCTGCGACAAGACCCGGATATCATCATGATCGGTGAGATTCGAGACGAGGAGACCGCCAGCATCGCGGTTACCGCGTCGATTACGGGTCACCTTGTAGTAAGCACCCTGCATACCAACAGTGCAGCCAGTTCCATCGGCCGTCTGGCGGACATGGGCATTGCTTCCTACCTTTTGGCGGACTCCATTGTAGGAGTTATCGCCCAGCGTCTTGTACGCCGCTTATGTACCTGTAAGCAGGAGTACGAGCCGACGCCGGAACAGTGGCAGATTATCGGAGAACGTACGCCGGATACGAAGATTTACAAACCGTGTGGTTGTCCGCAGTGTAACGAGACCGGTTATAAAGGACGTATCGGTGTATATGAGATACTTCCGGTTACCAATAAGGTAAAACGCCTGATTTCCCGCGGCGCAGCCGCTGAGGAGCTGGAGGAGCAGGCACTAGCGGAGGGTATGAGTACCCTGCGTATGAGTGCGGCCCGTCTGGTACGGGAGGGTATTACCAGTATAGATGAGTTGTTGCGTATCGCATACGCAAATGAGGATGATATGTAAAGGAGTTCCTATGGCAGAGATTGATTCCCTATTACTGAGAGCAAAAGAACTGAAGGCGTCCGACGTACATCTGACGGCAGCTATCCCGCCGAAGGCCCGTATCCACGGCAAGCTGGTGTCCATGACGGACGAGGCGCTGACGCCGGCCCGTTTACAGGAGTTGATTTTCCCGATTTTAAACGAGGCAGCAAAGGAGCGCCTGGACCAGTTCGGTGAAGCGGACTTCTCCTATGCCATCATCGGCGAGGGACGTTTCCGAGTAAATGTATTTAAACAGCGCGGTGTATATGCCGCAGTACTCCGTTTGGTAGGTACTCAGGTGCCGCCGGCGGACCAGTTAGGGATTCCGAAGGAAGTACAGGAGCTGATTCACAGAAAGCGTGGTCTGGTGCTTGTAACGGGACCGACCGGTTCCGGTAAGTCCACTACTCTGGCTTCCTTAATCGATATGATGAATAAGATTCGAAACTGTCATATCATTACTCTGGAGGACCCGATCGAGTATCTGCACTCCCATAAGGAGGCGGTCATCAATCAGCGAGAAATCGGTATGGACTCCAAGAACTACACCGGCGCACTCCGTGCGGCACTCCGTGAGGACCCGGATGTTATTCTTCTCGGAGAAATGCGAGACCTGGACACCATCTCCACTGCCATTACCGCAGCAGAGACCGGTCACCTGGTACTCTCTACCTTACATACCACCGGTGCGGCAGCTACCATCGACCGTATCATCGACGTGTTCCCGACAGGGCAGCAGCAGCAGATTCGTCTCCAGCTTAGTAACGTATTGGAGGCAGTTATCTCCCAGCAGCTTTTGCTTAACAGTGAGGGCAACGGCCGCGTGGCAGCCTTTGAGGTTATGTTCGGCAGCCCGGCGATCCGGAATCTCATCCGTGAGAGTAAGACGCACCAGATTAACGGTCTGATCCAGACCAGTAAGAAGCTGGGCATGGAGCTCATGGATGACTCCCTGTATAACCTGTACATGAAGAATAAGATTACAAAGGATACCGCGCTTTCCTATGCGCAGGATATTCTCAGTATGCAGAAGCGTATCTACTAAGGACGGAAAGGAGCAGGACAATGACGGATTACGTATATACCGCCGTGACAAAGGACGGTAAGAAGGTAAAAGGCACCATATCAGCCAACACCCAGAGCCGTGCCATGGCGATGCTCAGAGAGCAGGGGCTCGTTCCTACCAAGGTAGAGCAGCAAACGTTGTTGAATAAGGATTTGAATCTATCCATCGGCGGCGGCGTAAAGCCGCGAGACCTCAGTGTCTTCTGTCGTCAGTTCCAGAGTATTCTGGCAGCGGGCGTTACCATTGTAGAGGCCCTCGGTATGCTGGTGGATCAGACAGAGAATAAGGTATTTGCCAAGACCATTAAGGAGACCCAGACGGCGGTACAGAAGGGTAGTACCTTGGCAGAGGCCATGAAGATGAGCCCGAAGGTGTATCCTACTATCCTCATTAACATGGTAGAGGCAGGCGAGGCCTCCGGTAGCCTGGAAACGGCCATGGAGCGTATGTCGGTGCAGTTTGAAAAGAGTGCCAAGTTAAAGGCTCTCGTTAAGAAGGCTATGATGTACCCGATTGTGATTATTGTGGTAGCCATCGGTGTATTGATTGCCATGTCCATCTTGGTTATTCCGCAGTTTGCTACGATGTTTGAAAGCATGGGTTCCGAGCTTCCGGGTATTACAAAGGCGGTTATGGCCTTCAGTGACTTCCTGATGCATAAGTGGTATTTGTTGATTTTGATTGTGGTAGTAGCGGCGATTGCTATTACTGCATTTGCCAAGACAGAGACAGGACAGGTGGTATTCGGTACCATCGCTATCAAGGCTCCTATCTTCGGTAAGCTGTCGGTGAAGACGGCGTCGGCGTCCTTTGCCCGTACCATCAGTACGTTGATGGCAGCAGGTATTCCGTTGTCTGAGGCGCTGGATATTACGAGCCGTTCCATGAAGAACATTCACTTTAAGCGGGCACTACAGACAGCAAAGAAAGAGGTAGAGCAGGGTACGAACCTCAGTGAGCCTCTCCGCAGAAGCGGGTTGTTTCCGATGATGATTCCGCAGATGATTAAGATTGGTGAAGAGACCGGTAACATCGACGGTATGCTTTTGAAAGCAGCAGACTACTATGAGGATGAGGTGGAGATTGCTACCGGTAGTTTGACCACCCTCATGGAGCCGCTCATTATCGTAGTGCTTGGTGCGATTGTAGCAGTACTGGTACTGGCGATGTACATGCCGATGATTGATATGTACAGTGGCATGGAGGGCTTGTAAAGAGAGGTACTTATGAGAAGTAAGGACAAAGGTTTTTCGCTGGTCGAGCTCATCGTCGTAGTGTTAATAATGGGAATTATTACCATGGCGTTAGCTCCGCAGGTAATGAAATGGGTGGCTGCTGCGAGGGCCAGTGCGGATGCCCGAGTGAAGGATAATTTAAAATCTGTCGGTCAAGCAGCGGTTGCCGAGTATGAGGGCACAGGAGGGACGCTCGTGGATGCAAACTACATTGTGACTTCCAGCGGAATCAGTGCGGCAGGTGGAGCGGATCCGAATTCCGGAATGATTGCAATACTGACAGAATGTGCAGGTGGTGATAAGCCTAAGGTACAAAACGAAAGCGGGAAGGTTTTTCAAATTGAGATACAGGATACAGGAGTGGTGACAGTGTCCACAGTATCCGGCACCTATTAAGGTTAATTCTATTCCCGGGGGGCGCCTACATAACCGGTACAGCGATGTACGCAGGCGTAGAGGGATAGTTTAACATAAAACAAAAATATTACACAAAAAGGAGAGAAAAAGTATGAAGAAGTTATTAAACAAGAAGAACAACAAAGGTTTTTCCTTGGTCGAGCTCATCGTAGTAGTATTGATCATGGGTATCATCGCAGTAGCACTTGCTCCGCAGGTAATGAAGTGGGTAGGTACCGCAAGAACGAACTCTGATGAGAACACCTCTAAGGATATCAAGTCTGCAATTCAGATTGCTATTGCTGATTTCCAGGGGAACGGCGGAACATTAACGTCCGGCAATGGTTGTGATGGTTCTACTGCAGTTGCCGTAACATCCGCTGGAGTGGCTACTTTTGATGATGCTGATAGTGCTAGTAAGACTTTAGGTTCCTACATTGATGAAGTTATGGGCGGAGAGTACCCGACCACAGCAGCCGGCGGAAATTTTACGGTTATCATTTCTGATGCAGGAAAAGTTACCGTAAGTAACTAGTGAAAGTATTTATTCCCCCCCGGCGGGTTTGCCGCCGGGAAGGGAAATCTTTTAAGCACAAATTAGCCTAGGATGAATCCCCAACGGAATCTCTCATTTTGGAAAGGACCGGTCAGTATGGAAGGATACGAAGTGATAATATATCCGTTAGTATTTCTTTATGGAATACTGATTGGCAGTTTCTTAAATGTTTGCATTTACCGAATTCCAAAGCATGAAAGCATCGTGACGGTTCCGTCACACTGCATGAGTTGTGGTTATGGACTCAAGTGGTACGACTTAGTGCCGGTGTTTTCATGGCTTTGCCTGGGCGGCAAGTGCCGGAAGTGCAAAGCGAAGATTTCCGTGCAGTATCCTTTGATAGAGGCGCTGAACGGGTTATTATGGTTGGGTACTATTTTCCTTCGCGGTCTGACCGTAGAGGGAATTTTGTACTGTCTGTTGGCTTCTGCACTTTTGGTAATTGCAATCATTGATTTCCGTACCTACGAGATTCCCTTCGGGCTCAATGTATTTATTCTCCTGTTGGGAGTGGTACGATTGTGCACGGATTTAAAGAATTGGGTGCTTTATGTCGTAGGATTTTTCCTGGTTAGCGGTATGTTTTTACTGGCGGCCTGGATTTCCTTAAAGCTTCTTAAGAAGGAAGGCATGGGCGGCGGTGACGTAAAGCTCATGGCGGCAGCGGGACTGCTCCTTGGCGGACCGAAGATTTTTCTTTCTATGATGATCGGTTGCGTATTGGCCGTCATTGTACATCCGATTCGGATGAAGGTGGCGGGAGAGGATCGGCAGCTGGCCTTCGGACCGTATCTGGCGGTAGGTATTTTTATTGCCGCACTGGTGGGTGAATGGATTATCAACGCGTATTTAGGGCTGTTTTCTGTGTAAGAGGGCAGACGGGTGATGGGAGAGATAGACTCATATGACATTTCAGCAGGGTATGAAATGGCATGTGTTACTGAAATGTTATATGTGGGTACCACGAACATAAGGAGGGTTTTATGGCAAAAACAATAGTAAGCATTGAAATCGGCCTGACACAAACCAGATTGCTGGAGTTGGAAGTGGGCAGCAAGGTACAGCGCGTACGGAAAGCGGTTGTATTTGACACCCCGCCGAATACCATAGAGGATGGTTATATCCGCGAAACGGACGAGTTTGCGGAGAAGCTGAGCATGCAGATGCAGACAGCCGGCATTAAGACAAAGGATATCATCTTTACGATTTCTTCCAACAAGGTAATCAGCCGTGAGGTTACGGTAACCGCCTTGAAGGAAAAAATGTTAAAGAATATCGTACAGGCGGAAGCAACCGACTATTTCCCGATGGATATTTCCGATCACGTGATTTCCCATACCGTTATTGGTCAGGATAAAGAGCAGAATCAGTATCGTTTGATGGTATATGCGATTCCGGAGACATTGTTACAGTGCTTCTACATGTTAGCGGAGGCTATGAAGTGTAATGTCCTGTCCATGGACGTAACCGGTAACTCCATGTTCCAGTGGTTGAAGCGTTCCACCCTGCAGGATGTCAGCCTTATCATGCAGATGAACGAAACCGCTACGGTGGTAATGGTACTGGATAAGGGAGAGCTTGGTGTACAGAGAACGGTTAACTACGGTGTTGCCAACTTGGCAGATGCCCTGTTAGAGTCCCATTGTTACGATGAGGTGACCAATCAGACGGAAGCCCTAAAGATGTTGCTGGACGGTGAGTATCTTACCATCAACGCCCAGATGGACGAGGAATGGGAGAAGCGTGAGCTGGCAAAGATTCGTGAGAACCGTTTTAAGCGTATCGAGACCGAAAAGGCAGATGCAGATAAGGAAACAGCGGAGTCCAACGACATGAGCGTGGAGCGTATCCTTTCCGACGGAGATATTTTGAATCGACGTATTACGGCAAGACAGGATGTTTCCGAGGCGGCAAGAGATATTGTGGGACGTGTTCGCCGTGTAATCGAATACTTTACTACAAACCATCCGGATTCTCCGATTGAGAAGATTTACTTGACCGGTCTGGCAACCTCCGTACAGGGTGCAGACGCCTTGATTTCGGATGAGTTAGGTACTCCGGTAGAGATTCTCGACGTAACCGAGGGCGTACTCTTCTCCAAGTCGGCAGTAGAGTTTGAGCAGAGAGGCGCTGAGTTCTTAGCCTGCTTCGGTGCGGTAGTAAATCCGTTGGGTATGCGTCCGGCGGAGGCTATCTTAAGAGAGAAAAAGAAGAATATTGCGATTTTGTCCGGTTCGATTTTTATCGCGGCGGCTGCGATTATTGCAGGTCTGGTTATTAAGACCTCCATTGATATCAAGTACGAGAAGGACATGAAGGCGCTGTTTGAACAGAACATTGCAGAGGCAGAGAGCATCGAGGACCTGTATGCGGTGTATCTTGCAAGCCAGGAGTCCATTGAAAGCATGAAGGCAACGGATGCACTCAGCTTCTCCATGGCGGAGCAGCTCAATGAAATCATCGCAGCACTGGAAAAGGCGTTGCCGGCACGTTCGTTGGTACATTCCTTTTCCATTACGGGAGATTCCATGACGATTAATTTCTCCACGGTTACCAAGGATGAAGCGGCAAAGGTATTGATGCAGTTAAAGTCCATTCCGTATATTTCCGATGTGACCATCGGCGGCATCGTTGAGAACGTGGATGAGACCACCAATCGTACCGAGGTAGTATTTACGGTAAACTGTACGTTGCAGAAACCGGCAGATGTACCTGAGGGCGAGGAAGCTGTCGAGAATACAACGGAAGGAACGGAGGTACAGTAGCATGGAGAAGAAAAAAGGCAATGAAATGCAGATTTTCCTGTTGATGTTAGCACTGGTAGTTATCATAGTAATTGTTGCTGTAAACTATTTGTACCGCCCGCTTTTGGCTGAGCGCCAGGCACTTCGGGATGAGAACTTTGAGTTAAATAAGCGTTACATCGAGCTTTATAACATGAGTGTCAACGAGGAAGTATGGAAGGACGAGATTAATAAATCCCGTGATGCGATTTCCGAGGTACTGAACCGATACAGTGCAGGTAATACTCCGGAAAAGAGTATCAAGTTTGTCAGCGACATGGAAACGGATTTGGAGATGCGTGTACCGGATGTTACCTTCTCCGCGCCGAATCTATTGACCAGCGTTACCATGCCGATGGTACAGGATATGGGCGAGGAAAGCGGCAGTTATGCGATTTCCTATTATGACGTTAGTCTTTTAAAGGAAACACTTTCCTTTAATTACAGCGGTGATTATGACCAGTTAAAGCGCATGTCGGATTACATCAATGCGAATTCGGAGCGCATGAACATGGAGTCAATTTCCGTAAACTATAACAGTGAGACGAATTTGTTGGACGGTAATATCATCCTGAATCTGTACGCCGTAACCGGTACGGACAGACAGTATGAGGAACCGGACATCACGGGCATAAGTCGGAG
>JAZUBD010000341.1:0-4197 GCA_045638305.1 Lachnospiraceae bacterium | reverse complement strand
CTCCGACTTCATAATCATCAAACAGAAGCTTCATCACATTTTCGCCGTTGTTCAATACCGTAACATCCGGCTTTGACGGTACCGTTGCCTTAATCAGAACCGTATCCATAAAGGATACCTCGGTCAAATCCGCCGTTGCCTCGATATCGGACTCCGTCAACTGATCCAGTACGGATTTTCTGCCTTCCACCACCACATCTACCGTATCACCGGAAATAACCTCAAGAATTTTCTCCCGTTCCTGTACCTTCTCCTCATTCAACATCTTTACCGGAACATCCTTAATGGTCTTTGTCTCTACCGGGTCCTGGGTATTTACTATCACAAACCAAAATACGATTGCAATTCCCAAAGAGAGCAGCTTTAAGCTGAAATTGTTCATTAATCTTTTTTTCATTTCTGCTCTCCTCCCTTCCTACGCAAAGGCTTCTTCTTCGGCTGGGAGACCTTTGTCTTATCCTTCTGGATTTCCTGTAACTTCATCCGCAGATAATCCGCGTCGATATTGCTGACCAGCGTACCGTTTCGCGCCAGGGAGACCTTACCGGTCTGCTCCGACACAATAATGGTAAAGCTGTCCGTCACCTCACTGATACCGACACCGGCACGATGTCTGGTTCCCAACTCCTTACTAAGCTTCATGTTTTTGGACACCGGAAGATAACAGGTCGCTGCTACAATCCGATTCCCGCGCACAATTACCGCACCGTCATGAAGCGGTGTATTATGTTCGAAAATATTAATTAAAAGCTGATTTGTCACAACACCGTCAATGGCAATACCGGTCTCCTCATACTCTGTCAAAGATACCTCCTGCTCCAACACCATCAGAGCACCGGTCTTGTGTCTGGCCAATAAAAACGTAGCCTTTACCAGCTCCTCGATTGTCTTTTCGGAAAAGCGCTCTTCCTTCTCCTTATTCTCCGAGAACAAACGCAGGGAAGACGTAAAGCTTTGCTGACCCAGCTGCTCCAACGCACGTCGGATTTCCGGCTGGAACACGATAATAATTGCCGTAATTCCGACACCGATGGTATTGTAAAATATCCAAAGAATTACATCCATCTTCAGAATAGATGCAATCAACCAAAAGACCAACAAAATCATGAGACCCTTTACCGGCATCCATGCTCTCGTCGATCTGACCCATTTTACCACATTGTACACAATGAATGCGATAATGATAATTTCCAGTACATCAATAATGTCGATTCCCGGAATCCGCATCCACATCATTGCCTTTGAAAAAAACTCCTTCAGGCCATCCATACCAATCCGCCCCTTGTATCTTAATTTACCGTTTTACGGCATACTTTTGTATCTATTCCCCAAAAGAGTCTCCGTTCTCACCGACCGGATTCTCATACGGTTCATCATCCAGCTCCTCGCCCATTGCATAACGTTCCTCATCGGAAAGGACCGGTGCTTCATCCGCTTCCGTCTCTTCCTCTTCAGGTAACGGCTCCATCTTTTCGCTGATTTTCTTAACACTGCGCTTCGGCACCGTCAAATTCATCTTCGGCACCGCCTTTACGTAATAGTAATAATCGTCATCCTCAAACTGTACCCGTTCCACTGCCGTATAATCAAGCGCCAGACGGAAAAACTGGAACACCAGCGCAATGACCATGGACCCTACCGTACCGAATACCATACTCACAATATTCATCTCTGTCTGCATCATAGTATCCGCTGCCAAAAATCCCAGAATACATACAATGGCACCTACCGCAATGGAAATCTCAAATACATATTCGATGCTGAGCTTCCGCATCAGATACATCGCAAGAATAATGATAAAGAATACACCGATGGTAATCAACATCTGCTTATCTGCCAGCAAACGATCGATTACATCGATATACATCAGCAGGATATCCTCGATTCCCATGGACTCTTCCACCAGGGCCACATTGCTGATTACAACGAACAAACGATATACAATAACACCGCAGGCCGCCGGAATAATTGCCATAGGGGTTGCAATCAAACCGAGAATCAGCGGTACCACATACGGAATTTTAAGTAAAAATAAAATCGGAACCGCCAATACCACATACCCGTATTTTCCGGAAAATCTGGCAATAAAGCAATACAGTATTATCATGATAATTGCCACCAGAATCGACAGTAACGGGGATGCCACATACACATGTACCAAAGACACTACCGCCGCCAACAATACCAAAAGAATGGACGGGGTAAACGTTCCCAGAAGAGAAAGTAACAGCTCTGCCGGCAAACTCATTAACATCTCATGATGTCCGATGGCCTTGTTAATACTGTGGAATACCGCAAACGCGATAATAAATTTGACTACCGGCTCCACCACCAACTGGAACTTCTGTAAAAAACGCAAAATGTGCGCACGTAATTCAAGTATTGTCACGATCATATGAAATCATTCCCTCCTCTAGGTCTGCTAACTCTCCATCCTCTTCTCTGTAAAGGCTGCGTAACCGGCGTAGCATACGGAAATATTTTGCCAGTTTCTTTCTGGATGCACGATATTTTATCATATATCCGATCATTGCCATTGCCCCGTACACCGTAAGTACGATAATGTAAATCCCCACATACCGGGTCACCATTCCCGCATAATCCAACGTTACCGCCTCACGAATCAAATACTCGGAATGATATACAATCAACAGAAGCATAATCAACAAATATCCGACCGTGATCGCCACCACGGTCTTTAATACATTCAGCCGTACATAATCCGTCTGGAAATACTTACTGATGCGGACATCCTCTTTTCCTTCTGTCTGCTCATATATCGCCAGACGGGTCATCAACCGGACCTTTCTGTTATTTAACATGAGAAACCTCCCTTAACTCCTCCAAACTAAAGCTACTACTCCCCCATCTTATCTTTCTATGATTATATCACATCTTTTCCTCTTTTTCGAGAACTATTTTCTATTTTTGCCACATTATTATAAAGTATTCCGTGCAAATGCAGAAAAGAAGCGGTTTTCGAGTTGAAACATCACCGCTTCTTTCTTTGATTCACTGTTTTCCCGCTACTCCTTCATACGACGTATCAAATCCCGGTAGTAATATGCGGAATCCTTCATAATTCTCCTGCGGTCCGGGTCATTATAATCCACAAACACCAGACCGAACCGAGGACCGTACCCCTGGGCCCATTCGAAGTTGTCCATCAGGGACCAGTGATAATACCCACGGATATCCGCACCCCACTGGATTGCCTTACTTAAGGAGGTCAGATACCGCTCCATAAAATCGATACGATCCGGGTCATGCACCGCTCCGTCCAAGAAAACGCGGTCGTTGCAGGCCTGTCCGTTTTCCGTAATGATAATCGGCAGGTGATACCGTTCGTACAGGAACCGAAATCCGTACTCCATGACCTTTTCGGTTACCGGCCAGCCCACAGAAGTCCGCGGAAATCCCGTATAACGTTCCACATAGCCGTCCTTATTGAACTCCGAACCGTTGTATACATTAATTCCGATATAGTCAATGGGCTGATGCACCAATTCCATCTCTTTCGGAGAAAGTGTCAACAACGGCGTATGACTTTCCCCGAGACATACCGGGTCCAAAAACCAATGATGAGAAAACAGGTTCTCGCCGCCCCGATCAAAAGTAGCCTCTCTCGCTGCCTCCACATCCTCTTTTGCATCGGTAGACGGATAACAAAGCGTACCGGTGGATGCCACGGAAATCTTTGCTGCACCATTCGCCTTACGAATCGCTGCCACCGCTTTACCGTGACACAACAGGAGATTTTTCATCACCGGACCCAGCTCTTCCTTCGGATGTACCTCTCCCGGCGCATGAACCCCGGAGCAATAGCCCAGATTTAACACGATCTGCGGTTCGTTTAACGTGGCATAGGACAGCACGCGTTCTCCGAAATGCTCTGCCACTACGCTTGCGTATCGTTCAAATGCATCGGAAATACCGTCCCAGAAAAAACCGCCCTTCTGCTGCAGCGCCTCCGGTAAATCCCAATGGAACAGCGTCACATAGGGCGTAATTCCGTTTGCAAGAAGTTCATTTACCAACGCATCGTAAAATACAAATCCCTTCGGATTTACCTCGCCGTCACCGTCCGGAATAATACGTGGCCAGCTCAAAGAGAAACGGTAGCTTGTCAGTCCCATCTCCTTCATCATTGCCACATCCTCTTTATATTTGTGATAGTGGTCACAGGCCACATCACCG
>JAZUBD010000340.1:0-10838 GCA_045638305.1 Lachnospiraceae bacterium | reverse complement strand
GGGCGGTTGCGTCATGATGTAGACTTTCGTTCCCGAAGTAATTAGAAAGACTCTATCCGAAGTACGAGAAAAGAGGTTTCAAAATTGAGAGGATTTGCTTATTTATAAGTTTAGCGTTTTCCGTATTTGTGTAACAGCTTCTGGATACGGTTGTACGGATTTAAGTACTCGCTGATGGAACCGTCGTGGTTCAATGCGTCGATTAACAGTGCGAGGTACTTGGACATATCCGCGGTTTCGTAGTACGGCTTGGAGAGAAGTTCTTCCGGCTGATAAATCAGGTTGGTGGTGATTACCTTGGTAATCCAACCCTTTTCATATGCCTCGTCAAACTTTGCCAGACCGTTGGTGAATAAACCGAAGGTGGAACAGATGAAGACACGATTTGCCTTACGTTCCTTTAATTCCTTTGCGGTGTGAATCATGCTGTCACCGGAGGAAATCATGTCATCAATGATGATAACGTCTTTGCCTTCGACATTGGCACCTAAGAACTCGTGGGCAACAATCGGATTACGGCCGTCCACGATGGTGGTATAGTCACGGCGCTTGTAGAACATGCCTACATCGACGCCTAAGGAGTTTGCAAGATAAACCGCACGTCCCATAGCACCTTCGTCCGGGCTGATAACCATCAGGTGCGCCGGGTCCATGGAAATGTCCGGAGCCGAGCGGAGGAGTGCTTTAATGAACTGATAGGTCGGCGGTACGGACTCAAAGGTCTTTAACGGGATAGCGTTTTGTACGCTCGGGTTGTGGGCATCAAAGGTGATGATACTCTCTACGCCCATGTTGCAGAGCTCCTGCAGGGCTACGGCACAGTCCAGAGATTCTCTGGAGCTACGCTTGTCCTGACGGCTCTCATATAAGAACGGCATAATAACGGTAATGCGGTGTGCCTTTCCGCCGGCAGCGGCAATGACACGCTTTAAATCCTGGAAATGGTCGTCCGGAGACATGTGGCTGACGTGACCGCAAACGGAATAGGTCAGGCTGTAGTTGGTAACGTCCACTAAAATGTAAAGATCGTCACCGCGCACGGTCTGGCGGATGATACCCTTTGCTTCGCCGGAACCGAAACGTGCACATTTGGTATCTACAAGGTAGGAATCTCTGCGGTAACCGTCCAGTAAAACCGTAGGGGTGTGCACCTCATGAACTCTCTTATCTCTCCAATCAACAAGATACCGGTCAATTTTTTGTCCCATTTGCTTACAGCTTTCCAGTGCAATCACACCGAGTTTGCCTACCGGCAGCGCTGCGACATAATCTTCTTGAAGTGGCATAATCGTTTCCTCCGTTATTATGTAAAAATTAGTCTTAAAGCGTTTTATATCATACTATGACAAATGCACTTTGTCAAGGAATGGCAGAAAAATAATCGAAAAGTACAAGAAACTAAGAGAAAGAGCCTTCCATGCGCTTTAACACACGGATGTCTTTTCCGATGAGTTTCCAAAGGGTATAGTTTCCGGTGATGCGGGAAAAGATACGTTCGCTGTAACGGTCACGAAGCTGCTCTAAGGAAAGATTGGTGGAAATCACTGTGGACTTTCCGTGAAGCTGCCGCTCGTTGATGCAGGTGTACAGCATGGAGTTGGTAAAGCTGTTGGACAGCTCGGTGCCCAGATCGTCGATGATGAGTAGGTCGCTGTGGAAAATGTAGTGATACAGGGAGCTTTGCTCCGGCTGTTCTCCGTGGTCGAAGCGATGGGCTTCAAAGGCCTCAAACAATGCGTGGGAGGTTAAGTATACCACGTGATGGGCGGTATCTAACAACGCCTTTGCAATACAGTTGGTCAGGAAGGTTTTTCCTACGCCGGTATTGCCGTAAATGAGAACGCTTCTGTTCTTTTCGTCGAATTCCTCCACAAAACGGTTGGCATCGGCAACCACCTTGTGCATATTCTCCCGCGGTGTTAACTGAAGCGTGGAGTCTGCGGTTCTGTCATCATAATAGGAGAAAGAAAAGGTGGAGAAATTCTCCTTCTCCAGAAGGTGCGGCAACGTGGATGCCTCGGACAGGGCAAAGGTCAATGCCTGCTTGAAGCAGTGGCACTTCTCGCGACCGAGAAAGCCGGTGTCCTTACAGTCCGGACAGGTATAGGTCAGCTCCAGATAATCGGCCGGATATCCGGCAGACTGTAAAAGAGCCTGTTTTTGTTCGGAAATCTCCCGGTTGGTATCCGCCAGACGATCCAGTGCGGCGGCATCACCATCCAGTGCAGCCCGGGCCGCGGAAACGGAAGACTCGGCAATCTGCCGGTCCAAAGCGGCAAATTCCGGAAGCGTTTCGTAAATATGGTCACGACGCTGCTTTTGTTCGTGTAAATGCCGCGCTCTGGTTTCTTCGTACTCCCGGAGCAGACGGCTGTAATGATAGTCCTCCTGATGCATAGGTGTCTCCTTATCTGAAGGTTATGGTAGAGGGGAAAGGCGGTATCAGCGGTTCCCCAGTAATGCCTTTTCCAAGTCGGTCAAATCGTTTCCGGAATAATCTCTCTGCGGAAATGAGTTAAAACGGTTTGCGGTACTGCCGAAAGATTCGGAAGCTTGTCCTTTGGCGGAGCGGGCGCTGTGTGCGTCGTCCAACTTCTTCACGTCGGACATGGTATGTACATTGCTTTCGTGCCAACGTTCCAAAATCTTGTCCGCATATTTAAAATCCGGATGGGAGGTGGACAACAGGGCACGACTGCAGGCTTCTTCGATTAAGTCGGAAGAAAAGCCGAAGGAGCTCCAGCGATTTAAAAAGCGGCGCTCGGAAATACCCGGAGCCCGGTTTAAGGCAAAAGCACGATTGACGGCGGTGTAGCAGGAATCAAACTGCAGGGAACGCTCTTCGGCCTTCTCTACGGTATCAATACCCTCCGCATGCCAGGAGAGTGCGACCTTCTGGATATAGGAAGGTGCCTTCTTGCCACGGGACACACAGTACTCGTAAAGATGTAAAATCAGCTCATTAGAGAACCGGAGCTCGTCATGTAAAAAGAACAGCAACTGTACGTCCGCAGGTTTTAACATGCGTTCCAGATAGCTTTCTGCCGCGTGTAACAGCCAGTTGGTATCCTCTCTGCCTGCGAAAGCATCAAGCTCGGCCGGCGTATAGTCCGGAAGCTTGTCCGTTACCGTAATATCCGGAGCGATAAATGTGCGCCGCGGGGCTGTGATATCCACGGCGGAGGTTGCTGCGGTGACGAACGGAACCGTAGGCTCGGTCGATGGTTTTGTCAAACGATTCAGTTTGATACCGCGGATTTCGTTTTCCTTGCCCCAGGTCAGGGAAAGGACACCTTCCTTTTCCCAGTAGCGGAGCGCACGGAGAATGTCCTTTTCGGTTTCCTCCAAAGCATCCGCAATTACACCGATGCCGAATCCGGCTTCCGGAGCGGTTAAACAGCGAAGAAGGTATAAATACACCTTCACAAAGGCACCGTTAGCCCGCGGCATATAATAATCGATAAACTCGTTCGGAACCAGCGTGGTTCTGGTATCTTCCGAATATACCGAAATTCCGTCCATAAAAGTTCCCCCTTCAAAAATACCCCTATGGGGTAAAATCGTTACCCAGAGTATACCACAATTTCGGGAAAAAGCAATTTGGCGGGGATATCCACGGGATGGGTTGTGGATAGTGTGGATAATGTGGAAAACAGTGAGGCGGATTTGTAAAAGTAAAATTAACTTTGTCCGAAAACCTTGAAAACCAAGGTTCTACTTTTGTAGGTCTATTTTTGTAGAAAAATGATACGAAAAAAAAGAAATCCACAACCTCAATCAGCAAAAAGTGTTGATAAGGTTGTGGATAACGTGGACAATTATGCCGAAACGAAAGATTCCGCTACACTTACGATGTCCCCGGCGCCCATGGTTATCAACAAATCATCCGGTGTGCAGTGGTCCGATAAAAATTTTTCAATCTCGTCAAAAGTGTGAAAATAGTAAACTTCTTTACCTTTTTTCTTTAAAAGCTCTGCGATGTTTCCGGAAGAGATATCCCCTGGGTCTTTTTCGCGGGAAGCGCTGTAAATATCCGCTAAAACTACGATGTCTGCCAATGCCAGGGATTCCGCAAACTCCGGTAAAAAGGCCTTGGTACGGGAGAAGGTGTGAGGCTGGAAGACACACCACAGCTTCTGGGTACCGGACACACAGGCGCGGGCTGCGCTTAAGGTGGCGGATATTTCCGACGGATGGTGGGCATAGTCGTCATAGACGCGGACACCGTTTACGGTCCCCTTGTATTCAAACCGGCGATGGGTTCCGGTATACTTTAACAATGCGGCAGCTACTGCGTCAAAGGAGACGCCGTAGGTAAAGGCCAGAGCGGCAGCGGCTACAGAGTTGGAAATGTTGTGCATTCCGATGACACGAAGAGAAATTCTGCCTAACAGCTGTCCTTTTTCGTATAAGTCATAGCTGCCGAAGCCGTTAGTGTCAAAGGTGCAGTTGGTTGCCGCATAATCATAGGAAGCACACTGTGCTGCGGTTTCACAAAGACCATAGGTCAGTACCTTCGCCGGTAACCCGTCCGTTAATTCCGAAAGATGCTCGATGTCTCCGTTGATGACAAGAGTGCCGGTCTCCGGGAGGAGTTCGGAATATTTGCGGAAGGAATGGCGGATATCGTCCAAATCTTTAAAGAAATCCAAATGCTCCGCTTCTATATTAAGTATAATGGCATCTGTCGGATAAAAGCTTAAAAAGCTGTTGCAGTATTCGCAAGCCTCTGCTACGAGATAGTTGTCGGACCCCATGCGCAGGTTGCCGCCGATACCGTCTAAAACGCCGCCTACCAAAATTGTCGGGTCGAGTGCGCCTTCCATTAACATTAAGGAGAGCATGGAGGTGGTGGAAGTTTTGCCGTGGGAGCCTGCAACACCGGCTACGTGGCGGTACTGTTGCATGATCTGACCTAACAGGTCTTTCCTCTCGAGAATCGGAAGGGAAAGCTCTGCGGCCCGTACCATCTCCGGATTGTCGGCATGCACCGCTGCGGTATAGATAACAACAGAGCAGTCCTCTGTTATATTAGAAGCCTGTTGCGGATAAGAAACGGTAATACCGAGACTCTCCAGATGTCTGGTGAGCGGGGACTCTTTTAAATCGGAACCGCTGACGCGGAACCCCTGCTTGTGTAAAAGCTCGGCCAAAGCACTCATGCTGATGCCGCCGATGCCGATGAAATGAACCGATACGGGATTTGAAAATGTAATCCGGAACATGAAAAAACTCCTTTCCTAAGGGTTTGCACTGTCTTAGATAGTAAATAGTATAGCATATTTTGAATTATGTGCAAGTGCGGAGATGACGGAATGTTTAAAACATAGACAGTAAAAACGCAGAAGAGGAACGGAAATATGAAAAAAATGATGATAAAGAAATATTTCACAAGTAAAATGTGGAAAAAATCGATTTTTTTGTGGAATTTGTAGAAAAAACCGTGTACTTTCCGTTGAAAATGTGTTATACTATAACTACTATAAGTATATGCGTCTGTACGCAGATTTATTACTATAAGTAGGGAAAACTATTATAAGAAACAAGAGGTGATTGACGTGATTAAAAAAGAAATGATCGCGATGCTGTTGGCAGGCGGACAAGGATCCCGTCTGGGTGTGCTTACATCCTCTATTGCAAAGCCGGCAGTGGCATTCGGCGGCAAGTATCGTATTATCGACTTCCCGCTCAGCAATTGTATCAATTCGGGCGTAGATACGGTGGGTGTTCTTACCCAGTATCAGCCGCTCCGGTTAAATACGCATATCGGTATCGGTATTCCGTGGGATTTGGATCGTAATGTGGGCGGTGTTTCCATTCTTCCGCCGTATGAGAAGAGCAAAAACAGTGAGTGGTATACCGGTACGGCAAATGCGATTTACCAGAACTTAAAGTACATGGAGTATTACAATCCGGAATATGTACTTATTCTGGGCGGAGATCACATTTATAAGATGGATTATGAGGCAATGCTTGATTTCCACAAGCAGAAGAAGGCAGATGTTACCCTGGCTACCATTCCGGTGCCGATGGAAGAAGCCAGCCGGTTCGGTGTTGCCATTACCGATGCGGAGAAGCGTATTCTGGAGTTTGAGGAGAAGCCGGCACAGCCGCGCAGTAACCTGGCATCCATGGGTATTTACATCTTTACCTGGAAGGTATTAAAGGAAGCGCTCATTGAGCTTTCCGACCAGAAGGGTTGCGATTTCGGTAAGCATGTCATTCCGTATTGTCATGAGAGAGGCAGTATTTTCGCATACGAGTACAACGGTTATTGGAAGGATGTAGGTACCTTACAGTCCTATTGGGAGTCCAATATGGAACTGATTGATTTGATTCCGGAGTTCAACTTATATGAGGAGTTCTGGAAGATTTATACCAAGTCTGAGGTGATCCCGCCGCAATATATTTCCGAAGACAGCGTAATCGAGCGTGCGATTATCGGTGAAGGTGCGGAGATTTACGGTAAGGTATACAATTCCGTTATCGGACCGGGTGTAGTCATCGGGGAAGGTTGTGAAGTACGGGATTCCATCATTATGAAAGGAACCGTAATCGGAGACAACACCACGGTAAATAAGGCGATTATCGCGGAGAACTGCTATATCGGAGAAGGCTGCGAGCTGGGTGCGTTTGATGATGCACCGAATTCCTGGAGACCGGATATTTACAACAACGGCATGGTGACTATCGGTGAGAATTCTATCGTGCCTGACCGGGTAAAGATCGGAAAGAACACTGCGATTTCCGGAGGAACCACCACGGACGATTATCCGAGAGGAATTCTTGCAAGCGGTGAAAATATTATTAAGGCAGGTGACCGTGTATGAGAGCATTAGGTATTATTCTGGCAGGCGGAAACTCCAGCAGAATGCAGGAGTTGTCCAATAAACGTGCGATTGCGGCAATGCCGGTTGCGGGAAGTTATCGTGCCATTGACTTCGCACTCAGTAATATGTCCAATTCCCATGTACAGAAGGTAGCGGTGTTGACCCAGTATAATTCCCGCTCCTTAAACGAGCATTTAAGCTCTTCCAAGTGGTGGGATTTCGGACGTAAGCAGGGCGGTTTGTTTGTATTCCCGCCGACCATTACAAATGATAACGGATTCTGGTATCGCGGTACGGCAGATGCTATTGCACAGAATCTGACGTTCCTTCGTAACAGCCATGAGCCGTATGTAGTAATTGCGTCCGGCGATTGCGTATACAAACTGGATTACAATAAGGTACTGGAGTACCATATTGAGAAGAAGGCAGACATTACCTTGGTAACAACGGAGATTCAGAAGGAGGACGAGCTGGATCGTTTCGGTATCGTAGAAGTCGATGCGGACGGACGTGTTCTGAACCTTCAGGAGAAGCCGCTGGCTCCGGCCGGTAGCACAGTTTCTACCGGCATTTATGTCATCCGTCGTCGTCAGTTGATTGAGTTGATGGAAGAGGCTGCGAAGGAAGAGCGTTTTGACTTTGTAAAGGATATTCTGGTTCGTTACAAGGATGCAAAGCAGATTTATGCGTATAAGATGGATACCTACTGGCGCAATATTGCTTCCGTAGATGCCTACTACCGTACCAATATGGATTTTCTGGATAAGAATATCCGCAATTACTTCTATAAGGAGTATCCGGATGTATACTCCAAGATCGATGACCTGCCGCCGGCAAAGTACAACCCGGGCGCTGTAGTAAAGAACAGCCTTGTGTCCAGCGGATGTATCATCAACGGTATGGTGGAGAACTCCGTATTGTTTAAAAAGATTTTCGTAGGAAATAATTGTACCATCAAGAACTGTATTATCTTAAATGATGTACACATCGGTGATAATACCTACCTTGAGAATTGTATTATCGAGAGTCGGGGCACGATTCGTCCGAACTCCAAATATGTGGGAGAGGACGGCAAGGTTAAAATTGTCGTTCAGAAGGACGATCGTTATACCATGGGTTAAACCGAATTGTTCGGCGGGACTGCACGGCAGTCCCGCTTTTGTTTTTTGTGGCCCGGCACAGGAAGACAAAAAATGGGGCTTGCATGTTCTGCTTTTTTGGAGTAAGCTAGAAGTGGTAACAGGGCGGGATTACAGAGGAGGGAGCCTTTTATGAAACGGAAGAAAAAGCGGATGTCGACACCGGTCCGGGTGCTGCTGTGCTCTTGGTGTGTTTTGGGCCTGGTGTTGACGTTTTTTGTGATAAAATGGGCATTGAGTTTGTCGACGGATCCGGGACATACGGATGTATTTACAGATGTGACGGAGGGACCGAAGGGAACCTCGGCGGTGACAAGACCGGTTGACCCGGAGGTGACACAGCCGCCGGCAGCGACTGCTACGCCGGTACCGCAGGCAGAGTTTGTTGCGGTGCATGACCATATGGGAGAAGCGGCGGAAGGTTATGGGTATACGGGAGGAGTATCTTACGGTCTTAGGTATCCGCGCAGAGAAAACGGAGCGGAAGAGGCCGCGGTGTACGAAGCGGCACAGAGTTTGTTGGCGGAGAAGATAGAGGAGCTTTCACCGGAGACGGATGAAATGCCGATGCTTTTGATTGACTATGAAGATGCAGAGTGCGCAGGTGTGCTTTCAGTACTCTTCTATGTGGAAAAACAGACAGACGGTAAGACGGAAGCGGAGACAAGCTTGTGGTTATATAATAAGAAGAAAGGCGAACCTGTAGAGGAGCCGCAGGCGCTTTTTGCCGACCGGGCGTATTTGTATGTGGCACAGCAGGTAAATAAATTGCTGGCGGAAGAGGCTTCGCAGATGCCGATGGAAAATACGGGAGAACAGGAGCCGTCTGAGGAGGCGGGGAACACGTTTTCCGGTATCCGTGAGGAGTTTCCGGAGTATTTGCTGACGGCGGACGGTGTAATGTTTTATTTTGAAGTGAACGGAGAACGTCGCACGATTACGATTCCGTACATTGCTCTTCATACCTATATGGCGGTAACGGAAAATGGTACGGTGGTGGCGGATACCATCCGCGAATTGGACCCGGATAAGCCGATGATTGCGCTGACCTTTGATGACGGCCCGCATTTTCAGCAGACACCGCGCCTCTTGGAATTGTTGGAGCAGTATAATGCAAGGTCTACCTTCTTTATATTAGGTGACCGTTCTCATTTTACGGAGTCCAATAAGGAGACGGTAAAGCTGGTGGCAGAGGCGGGTCATGAGATTGCCAGCCATACGTATTCTCATAAGGATTTGAAAACCTTGACGTTGGAACAGTTGACGGACGAGATTGTGAAGGCCAGAGATAATTTATTTGCATTGACGGGGGAGTATCCGACGTTTGTTCGTCCGCCGTACGGATCCTATAATACGCTGACGAAAGAGTACTCCTATGCACCGCTGATTACCTGGAATCTGGATAGTAAGGACTGGAGCTTCCGGGATGCGCAGATGGTAGTGGATCATGTGCTGTCGGAGGCGGGAGACGGAAAAATCGTACTGATGCACGATATTCACTGGTTTACGGTAGATGCCATGGAACAGCTTTTGCCGGAGCTGACGTCCGGAGGATACCAGATTGTGACCGTGAGGGAATTGTTCTACTATAAGAATGTAGAGCTGGAGAACGGGAAGGTATATCACAGCAGCTATAATTAAGGGAGCCATGGAAAACGGCGGCCTGGTGCAGGAAAGGAAAAAACGATGTATTTAATTGCGGGACTGGGTAATCCTACCAGGGAATATGCCGGAACGAGACATAATATCGGATACGATACCATTACGAGGCTTTGTGACGAGTATCATATTCCCCTGGATATCAAAAAGCATAAGGGACTTTGCGGAAAGGGAGTCATGGAAGGGGAGAAGGTGCTTCTGGTACAGCCGTTGACCTATATGAATTTAAGCGGAGACTGTATTAAAGAGGCAGCGGATTTCTATAAAATCGACCCGGCGCATATTATAGTAATATACGATGATATTTCATTGCCGGTAGGAAAGATCCGGGTAAGAGCGAAGGGGAGTGCCGGCGGACACAACGGCATGAAGAGCATTATTGCGAGACTCGGTACAGAGGAGTTTCCGAGAGTCCGTATCGGCATCGGAGAAAAACCGTCGGGCTGGGATTTGGCGGATTATGTACTGGGACGTTTTAAGGCAGACGAGCTTCCGTTGATGCGGGAGGCGGTGGGAAATGCGGCCAAGGCCTGCGAAATGATTATGAAAGACGGAATTGAAACAGCCATGAACAGGAGTAACAGCCTGTAAGGAGGAGTATGCGTACTTATACCGAACCGTTAAAGGCGTTAAGAGAATATGAAGAATGTACAGAGGCATTGCTGCGGAAAAAGACTCCTGTTGCCGTAACAGGGTGTATCGATTCCCAGAAATGCCATTTTGTGCATGCCTTGGGAGAAAAGTACCGGGTACGTCTCATTGTGACCTACAACGATTTGAAAGCGAAGGAAATCTGCGAGGATTACCGGTTGTATGACCCGGAGGTGTTGTATTATCCGGCAAAGGACGTTATTTTCTTTAGCGCGGACATTCACGGAAACACACTGGTGCGGGAACGTATGCAGGTCATAAAGAAGCTGGCGGAGGGAACGCCGGTGACGATTGTAACCACAATTGACGGAGGCATTGACCATGTGCTTCCTCTTTCTTATATAAAGGAACACCGTATTACGCTGGCCGAGGCGGAAGAGGTGGACCTGACCGATTTGGTGGCAAAGCTGTCGGCGCTGGGGTATGAGCGTCAGGGACAGGTGGAACACCCGGGTGAGTTTGCGGTCCGGGGCGGTATTTTAGATGTGTTTTCTCTGACGGAGGAAACGCCGTTTCGTATTGAATTTTTCGGGGATGAGATTGATTCTATCCGTTATTT